>JAJZJJ010000086.1 GCA_021810175.1 Acidobacteriota bacterium
CGTCGGACCCGCCGCACTCCCCGTCCCCGCGCACACCCACGCCATTCTCAGCCTCAGCTCCGGCCGTGAGCTCCGCTTTGTCGACGCTCGCCGCTTCGGCCGCCTCGCTCTCCGCCCCGCTGCCGCCGGACCCTTCACCGGACCCGGCCGCGAGCCGCTCACCATCTCTCCCGACGAGTTCGCCGCTCTCTTCCGCGGCCGCAAAGTCGCCATCAAGCCCGCGCTGCTCAACCAGTCGCTTCTCCACGGCGTCGGCAATATCTATGCCGACGAAAGCCTCTTCCGCGCCGGCATCCGCCCCACCCGTCCCGCCGGACGCCTCACCCGCGCGCGCCTCGAACGTCTCCACACCGCCCTGCGCCAGGTCCTCAAAGCCGCTATCCGCGCCGGTGGCTCCTCTGTCTCCGACTACGTCGATGCTGAAGGCGAGCGCGGATTCTTCCAGATCCAGCACCGCGTCTACGCCCGCGAAGGCCAGCCCTGCCGCGTCTGTGGAACCCCCATCCGCAAAATCGTCCTCGGCGGCCGCGGCACCCACTACTGCCCCCACTGCCAAACCTGACGGACGCATGCCCCTCGTGCGGTCCCGATTCAATGGGTCGCCCGCTCCGCGCGACTGCGGATGCGCTCAGTGGCCATCGGCTCGTGGCGGCCCCTTCTTCTGCGATATGGGTGTTCCCGCCGGGTGAATCATGTCCATCACCGTGATATTCACCCCGCTGCGAACCTCCGGCGAATCGCCCAGCAGCACCTGCTGCGTCCACGCTCTCCCGTCTCTCCTCACGACGATGTGGAATGTTCCCGGCGGCAGATGCCGGAAAAGATAGCGTCCATCGCTGTCGGTATGCATGGAGCGATGTCCTGGCTCCAGATCCACTACCGCGTCTCCCAGGGGCGTGCTCCTGCCCGTTCGCGGATTGAGCAGCAGAACGCGCCCCGAGATGCTCCGCTGCGCCGGGATGCGGAAATTAAAGTGCCCCGCCTGCCGCGCCGTGACTGCCGTCGTCTCATTGTGCAGCGCCGACAGCGAATATCCCGGAGGCAGCGTACCCGCCAGCGGATGGATCGTGTACGTGCCGCTGGGGAGTCCATCAATCTCCACCTTGCCGTCGCCATCCGTGTTGACGTTCCGGTCGATTCCCGGCCCAGTGATGGTCAGGCGCACCTGCAGCCCCTCGCCCGCGTCGCTCCTGAAGCTTCCAAAGATTCGGCCTTTGGCAAAGCTGATGCCGAAATCCGCCGTCGCCCCAATAGGCAGCGACTTCGGAGAACTGCTGGTGTAGTAAAACGCACGCGAACTGTGGAAGTCGGCTTCCACACTGTGCATTCCGAAGGGCACGCCCCGAAACTCAAAATACCCATCCTGGTTCGTATGAGTTTTCCGGCGCCCATCCAGATAGACCAGCACGTCGGCAATAGGCTTGTCGCCCGCCTGGTAGGCCTGCTGGTACCGATTGTCCACAAACACATGCCCGGAGATATCTCCTCGGCGGCCTGGGACCAGCCAGCGCGGAATCGTGTTCAGCCTGTGCTGAAACGAAAACTGCTCCACAGGCTGCACCGTCTTTTGGCCTCCTGACGTGCTGCTGTAGAGCGAAAATCCGGCATTCACCAGATTCGCAACTCCCAGTTTCCGCGTCCACAGTATGCCTGCGGTCGAAAGGTGCTGGTTCGGCAGGCCGCCGCCGCGGCTGGTGTTCACCAGCGCGTTGAAATTCAGCTGGCCCACGCGTTTGTCCGCCCATTGCAGGTTCAGCCCGTACTGATCCCGAAGCGCCGCCAGCGCAACCGTAATGGGAGGGATGTACCCCTGCGTGCTCAGCACCGACGTTTGCTGCAGAAAATGGCTCATCTGCGTCGCGCTCAGCGCGGTCGCACTCTGATAGTTCAGCTGCTGGCCCAGCCCCGGCACGGTGCTGCCCTGCACCGGCGCCAGCACCGGTGTCTGCGTCTGCGTGTCGAAGTAGGCTGAGGCGTTCAGGTGTCCCGCGCGGGCATTCGCGTTGTATTCGTAACTGGTGCTGTTCGGATTGTTCCCGCTGTTGTTCAGCTGCTGGAACTGAAATGACCCTCCCAGATGCTTCCACTGCAGCTGCGGCCCGAACACAAATCCCGAACTGCTCACCGTGGGCGCCGCCGGCAGAATCGAGCGGAAGCGCGAAGCCACCAGCCCAGCCGTGGCCCCCACGTGGTGCGTGATCCAGTACGTCTGGCTGAGATTGGCAGAGTCCACCTGCTGCTGCTCGATGGCCAGATTCACATCCGTATCGCTCGCATAGAACGATGCCTGCCACCGCCGGCTAAACTGCCGCGCCCAGTTGAAATCGGCCGTGCGCCCATGAAGCTCCGAAATAGCGAGGGCCGCAATGTTCGGAGACTGATAGTGAAAATCCGCGTCCAGTTGCTGCTTTTTCGTATCCCGGTCGAAGGTTCCCGCCAGAGCGAAGCCATCGCCCACTCCAACCTCGGCGGAAGCCTTGATGCCGCGCGGCCGCGCGTACTGGTAATACAGCGTGCCGATCGCTCCCGGTGTCGCTCCCGCGTTCACGCTGGTATCGGTCGAAAGATAGTAGAAATTGCCCTCCAGATGCGAATAGCTGTTCAGCCGAAAACTCCGCGACACTCCGGCCAGCTCCCACCGGTTCGCCGGCAGCAGAAAATCCTGAAACTCGGTCACCGAAGTGATGCCCGCCTGGAAATCCCATGGGCCGTCGCGCAGATGAACACCCCGCACAAACACGTTGTTCACCGTCAGCGAAGTATTGTTCACCATCTGATCCATCAGCGTCAGTTCGTGACCCGGCTTCGCGATCGAGTACGACAGCATCGGGAACCCCACCGGAGACTGACCGCCGGCGGGGAAGATGTTGGTGTTCATGATCTCCACGTGGATCCGCCGTTCGCCCTCAATCTGCGTCGCGTCCTCCACATTCGAGATCTCGTTCGGGTCGTTGTTGTAGCGAACCTGATAGTTCCCGAATTCGACCGTCTGATTTTCGCCGCCGCTGTTCCCGCCGGCCCCGAATCTTCGCGCTTGAAAAGGAACAGGTACGGTGACAGCAACGGCGCGCGCTCCGGTAATCGTAACCAGAATGACCGTCGTCTGCCCCGGCGCCTTCCCCGCAATGCGGAAGCCTCCCGGTACCGCCTCCGCCACCACGATATCCGGATCGAGCGAATACGCCGCCGTCACACCCGGCCGCGCGATCACGTTGGAGTGCCCGGACGCAACCAGCAGCGGCGCCGGGTCCTGCACCTGCGCCGCCGCCAAACACGGCAACATGGCTGCGATCAGCAGCGGCAGCCATGCGCTCTTCATTGCACCGTGAAATCCGCCTGCCCTGTCAGAATGTGACCGGCATAGCTGTACGTGCACAAAACTCGATAGGTGCCGGCTTGAAGAGAGCCAGGGTATTCGGCGCGGAACAGCAGCCGCTCGCCCGGCAGCAGCCGCTGCTCAGGGAAAACCGCCTTCCCCACCAGCTTTCCCTTCTCGTTCAGAATGGCAGCCACACCCTTCGGCAGGGCCGGTTCGGTGCCCGTGTTGGTCAGATACTGGCTGAAGGTCAGATTCGTCGTCGCCGACGCCGGTGTTATCCGCAGCGGATCCGGCGCAATCTTCACGTCGCTCGTCAGGTTGAACGTAATCAGCGTCCCGATGGAAGCAACCAGTCCCACGCTTCCCTTGTTCGGCCGAATCGCGTTCGTGGCATGGAAAATGGCGACCATCGCCCGAATATCGGTCTTTGGCGGAAGTGTAATCGTCACAGTGACCGACTCGCTGCTCTTCGGCGGAGCGACAATCTCCTCCGGCGAGAACACCGCGGTCGCGGCGATGCTGCCCGGAAGTTCTCCGGCGGGCATGAAAACCCGCTTCCCGTTCCGCACCACCACGTCTTCCGCCACCATGTGAAAGGTGAAAACATCCGGAGTGCTGTTGTTGATCGTGAGCCGCTGCGTCAGGCTCTGGCCAAAGGTGCCGCTGGCCATAATCACCGCCGGCGACAGCGAAAGCGCCCCTCCCTGAGCAAGCACGACAGGAGTGGCCGCGCCCGCGGCCGTCATCGCTGCCACCAGCCCGAGCAGGGCGTATTTCAATTTCCCAAAACCACTCCGGGGGAATGAATGGTTCATATCGTATACCGTTCCGGTTGTGCCGCCGCGCCGGGCAGCCTCAGTTGCTCACAACCTGGAGAGAGATTTCCGTCTGCAGTTTCGATTCGCTTTCCGAAGTGTCGAATGGCACCAGGATTTTGAGCTGATGCCGCGTATCCACTCCAACCGGCACGTGCGCATCGACACATACCGGATGTTGGCTCAAAGGCACCCCGTCCAGAAAAATTCTGTACGGGTTCACCAGATTTTGCAGCCAGGCGCGCACCATGGCCGTGCCCCCAGCCGGGGCTTGGCTTCCGATCCGCAGCACCAGCGATGTCTCCACGTCGAAACCGGATGGCTGGTGCTGGATATGAACGCCCCGCGTCGCCACCGGCCCCGCATACGACACCGTCCCCAGGTTCAGCACTCCAAATCCCTGCGCTCCCTGGATGCTCGCGGTGTCCGCCGCCGACAGAAAATTGACGGACATCGCTCCCGCAATCCGGACCCGCATCGTCGGCAGCCTCCGGACCGGCACCCGGCCCAGGCGCACGCGCGAAGCAGCGCACCAGGCCGGAATACATGCCGCCAGGGCCAAACCGAAAACGAACACGGGCCGAAAGGAAGCCATCGGGTGCATGCCTCTGCCTAATTGGGGGTGGCCACAAAGTCAATCGTGTCGTTGATCGTTGAGGTGAAGACCCCCGTGTTGGCAAGACCCAGGGAAACGTCGTAGGTCGCAGTTCCGTAAGTAGCCGCGTTGTCGATTGTGGTTGGAGTCGTTGCAGACGTCGTCAATGCCGCGGAGTTGTTGACCGACAAACTCGCACCGGTCACAGGCGCAGCCGACAGGTACCCGGCCAGCGTGTAATTGCTGCTCGTCATATTGGAGACATTCACGTCGAAATCCACTGGAGTGCTGACCGACCAGCAGTTGGTGCAGAAGGTCGGCGAAGTCGAAATCGTCGTGCCCGTCGGAGCGCTGCCGTATTCGGTGATGCTGCCAAACCCGAGCGTGGCCGCGTTGGTGTTGTTCCCACTTGCGAGCGACAAACCGCTCCCATCCGACTTGAACTCGAACTGAATCGCGCTCGCCACCGTCGCCGTCACCGTGAGATTACCGGTGGCTGCTGCCGGGCACGTTCCCGAGCAGGTCGGACCTGTTGCGAATGCCGGAGTCGCCGCCAGCGGCAGCAGCAAAGCGATGACCGCCAGCAATCGCTGCGTCGTCTTCTCGAAGGGCAATTTCATCGTGGTTTCCTTTCGTTACGGGGCTAGTTCGACGTAGCCACCAGGTTGATGGTTGCGGATAACGCACTTCCGGTCGTCGGCCCTGATGAGCCGGAAGCCGTGGATACTACAGCGCTGATTGAGTGCTGAACGTTGGTCGCGTAAACGCCCGTCCCGGCCAGATTCTGTGGCGTCGTCGTCAGCGACGTGCTGTCGATCTCCAGAGTCACCCCAGGAATCAGGCTGGTGAGATCCGCGGAAAGCGTATAGCCATTACTCGGCGTGGTCAGTCCGCTCTCCTGCACGTTCACATCGAAATAGGTCGTCGCGGTAAAAGTCGAAGCCTGATCCGTGATCGTCACGTTGGCCGGCGCCGTGCCATACGCCGAGATCGTGCCAAACGCCAGCGTGGCGTTCGAGGTTCCAGCTCCTCCCAGGGTCACCCCGGAAGAGTCGGAATTGATAACCATCTGCAGTCCCGAACCGTTCTGCAGCACGACATTCAGGGTGCCGCTCGCGCTCTGCGCCGCCGCGGATGCCGCCGCCGCGATTGCCAGCGCAAGAATTCCGATTTGCCGGGAGATTCGCATACTCATCAATTTGCCGTCGCCGTGAAGTCAATCGTGTTCCCGATACTGCCGGAGCCCACGGTGCTCGCCACCGTTACCAGCAGCTGCATCCCGTAATCGCTGCCATAGGCAACGGTGGAGCTCACCTGCTGTGGGGTGGTACTCAGATTGCTGGACATGGATTCGAACTTCCAGGTCACGCCGCTCAGCGGAGCACTGCCCAGAGCGGCTTTAATCGTGTAAGTGCTGCTGCTGGTGTTCGCCTGCGTGACGTTGACGTATACGTAGTTCAGGATGTTGTAGCTGCTTCCGTTCACGTACCAGTTCACGCATCCGCCATTCTGGGAATCCAGCGTATCCCCGGACATCGAAGCAATGCCCAGATTCAGTGCGGCGCTGTTGGTCCCCGCCCCCGTCACCGGGCAATATCCAACCCCCGACCCATTGTTCACAAACTGCAGCGAGATGCTGGACTGCACCGTCATCGAAACCAGCAAGGTGCTGCTCGATGTTGTCCCCGACTGCGCGTACACGGGTACGGCTGCGGCGGCACACAGCACGGCGCAGAGTAATCTACTTCGCTGGAACAGACGGATCATGCGGTTCGGGCCACCAGGGTGCGGATACGCGGTGCACTGCTACCCGGCTATCTGCCTCTCCTCTCCGCTCTCGTCTAAGCAGGCGTCGATGCGCGATGTCCTCGGCGGATAGGCCTGCAGCCATGCAGCCAGCGCCCGATAGTCCCTGGAAATCCGGGCTTCGGGTTCATACTCAAGAACGGTCAGCCCGTGCATCAGTGCTTCGTCCATGTCCAGGCTGCGATGTAACTCGAGAGGGAGCAGTCGCTCGCCCAGGCGCTTCCCCAGGTCCGTCCGCACTCTCTGGTGCAGAGGCACCGACTCGCAATACTGATTCAGTACAAACAGTGGCTTCGGGCCGGGAGTCTCCAGCCCCACGAAGCTGGAAACAAAAGTCTCCAGCCCGCCTAGCAGCAGCAGCGCATTCCAGTCCGGCAGCACCGGCACCAGCAGCGTCGGAGACCAGCGGAAGATCGCACGCATCAGCCCCAGCGAATGCACCCCCAGATCCACAAGCACCCGATCGCAGTTGGCTGCCACTTCCGTGAGTCGCTCCGGCATCCAGCTGTCGAGAGCTTCCCCCGGGCGGCTGTGGATCAGGGGAAGGATCGCCGTCTGTACGCGGGTCCCGCTGCGCCGGTCGACAACCGTCTGCGTCTCGCCGGGCGCCGAACGCGTCGCTCCCAGCCGCAGCGCCAGATCCTCCTGGAACGACCTGTCGATCAGCAGCACCTCTTCTCCTTCCAGAGCGAGCGCGCGCCCCAGGTTGGCGACCAGGCTGGTCTTGCCCGTTCCCCCGGAAAGAGAAAACACCACGATCGTCGGTGGAAGCTGCAGCCTTTCCTGCCACCGCCGGTGTCCTCTTCCGCGTTGAGCGGGATCGTCACCATCAGACCGCGCGTTCCGTCGGCGCGAATCCGCACTGCTGGTCCCGGCATCCTCGCGAACCAACGATATGCGCTCGTCGTCCGGCGAATACCGCCGTGGCGGGTAAACTGCGAAGGGGAAACGTCGGACATCCCGAGTCTCCCTGCGGAGACTCGCGGCATGTCCCTGCTCGTGGCGGGACTCGGGGGAGGGGATCATTTGCTTTGCCGTTCGTGCAGGTCGAAACCTGGCAGAATGTCGAGTGCGGCGCCGATGAGCGCATACCGCACCTCGCTCCTTCTTCAAAAAGTCGAACTGAATCCTTAACAGCTGGGGCCGAGGTGAAACCTTGCAGGGCCGGGGAAGGGGCCGAAGAAATCACAACTCTGCTGCTGAGCGTTCCCCAGCAACTTGGAAGGCCTGGCGTTGATCGCCATAAGACCCGCGCCCGTTGCGGTACCCAGGAACTGGTGACGCAAGTTTTCCAAGTTGTACATCAACCTGGAGATATCCATATCCCCCGTTGGTAACCATCAGTAATGATTAGTTAGTAATCCCAGGGCGATTACCAGCGGCCCCGCGATCCTTCCGCCTGCTCCAGAACCCTCTGTTCCCGGGCCCGCACACCGGTTCGGGTCGCAGCCGCAGGCTTCGTCTCCCAATCCTGCTTCATGCCCTGGCAGTACCCGTCTCGCCACACCGCACGGCGTAAAATACGTGCGGCCCTCAATCACAGTTTCCGCGCCGGAAAGCAGGATATTCGTGCACCATACCATCGAAGCTCGCGAGCGAAAGCCCCACCTCAATCTCCCGGTGATGGTCGGAATCCTCGTCGTCGTCTCCATCTTTCTCGGCAGTTCCTCGGCGCTCTCCTGGTACGTCAATGCCCTCTGGTTCAAGACTCTTGGCTACGGCCACGTCTTTTGGAAGAGCTGGGGCCTGCAATGGGGCTCCTTCGCCATCTTCTTCGCCGCCAGTTTCCTCATCCTCTACGGATGGTTCCTCGCCCTCTGGCGCATGCATCAGGCCGATCTTCCGCATGACCGCTACGTGGTTGTCGGCGAGCAGCGCATGAATCTGCCGGTTCGCCGCGCCCTGCGCATCGCCGGCGTCGCCGCTTCCCTCGCCGTCGCCGCTCTCGCCGGAACCGCCATGATGGCCGAATGGCCAACGCTCGCGCTCTGGCTCAACGCACCCCACGCCGCCGGGCCCCTCGATCCCGTCTTCGGGCGTCCGCTGAACTTCTACCTCTTCACCCTTCCCGCCTGGCAGCTCCTCGCCGGATGGCTCATGAGCCTCGCCGTCGTCGCCTGCATCGGAGCCGCCGGTTTCCTCTTCCTTTCCGGCAGCACCCGCGCCATCGCAAAGGAAAACGGCGGCCTCGCGCTTGCCCTGCCGTGGCGGGGATTCTCCATCTCCTTCGCCCTCTTCCTGGCGGTCTTCGCGGCGCAGGTGTATCTGAACCGCTTCCGAACGCTCTTCGCCACCCACACCATCTTCAGCGG
>JAJZJJ010000087.1 GCA_021810175.1 Acidobacteriota bacterium
CGTCTTCCTGGATCTCAAACTCCACGACATCCCCAACACCGTCGCCGGAGCCGTCCGCACTGCCTCGGCTGCTGGAGCAAAGCTCCTCACCCTCCACGCTAGCGGAGGCCCGGCCATGCTCGAAGCTGCCGCAGCCGCAGCCTCCGGCCTTTCCGGACCGCCTCAACTTCTCGCCGTTACCGTATTGACCAGTATGGACTTAGCGCAACTCAACGCCGTCGGGGTTCCCGATCTTCCCGCCGCCCAGGTCGCTCGCCTCGCTTCCGTGGCATGGAACTCCGGCATTCGAGGCTTTGTCTGCAGCGCCGAAGAACTTGCCTCCACCCGCGCGTCCTTCCCTGAATCCACCCTCGTCATCCCCGGCATCCGCCCCGCCGGAGCCGCCATCGGCGACCAGAAGCGTGTCGCAACACCCGCATCGGCCATCGCTGCCGGGGCTGACTTCCTCGTCGTTGGCCGTCCCATCGCCCAGGCCACCGATCCGGCTGCTGCCGCCGCCGCCATCCTCGACGACATCGCCTCCGCCACTCGCTGATCGCGAGCGCCCCGCAGAAGCCGTCTCCAGAAACAGAAATGCCCGGCCGAAACCGGGCATTTCTTCTTGAGACTTCTTTGCGCTCTTAGAGCTTCTCGTAAAATTCGCAGGCCGAGCAGGAAATGTACACACCACCCGGAATCCCGCGCTCACGGTCCTTCACGCGCTTCACAATCCGGGTCGGCTTCGAGCACTTCGGACAATCCGTGCTCTTCGTCGTGTCCATCACCTTCTTACGGTCTGCGGTCTTGGCAATCTTGGCCATAACAAATCTCTCCTAACAGAAACTGGACGCAATCTCTGCGCGGCCTTGCCCTTCGGGCAGGCTCAGAACAGCCTGGATTCTTCTGGATTTCGCCTGAGATGAGCAGGGTTCGCCCGGGAAGAACGACAGTTTCGCTTCCGTAAGTTTACACGAAGCCGGCCCGGCAACACAGCACCGAAACCGCCCTGTTCCCAGTGAAACCCACTCCCTTACGGCTCGTTCTTTTCATCCGGCGCCTGCCCCGGAACCGGCCCAGGCTCACCCGCCTGTCCCCCGCGTTCTTCGCCCGTCTTTGGCGCCGCTTCCGCGGCGTCGGCCACATGACCCTCCGGCACGCTCGCCGCCGTTGGCTCGGCTGTCTCCCCGTCGGTTGGCTGCCCTACAACCCCGGCATCGGCCTGCACCGGAACGCTTCGTCCCGGCTCCCAGGTATGGCTCGCACCCTCTGCGGGCGGCATCGTCCGCGGCGTCACTGTATTCGGTACTCCGCCGATCTGCACCAGCGCAGGCTGCGCGGGAGCTGTCGTCCCCATCGCTGCCTCGTGCTGGCGTCGTGCCAGCGCATCAAGGTCCACCGGAATCCCTCCCGGCACGACCACCGGCTGCGCATACTTGTAGCTCAGGTCTCGCGTCACCACCATCATCACAATCAGCAACGCCAGCAGCACTAGGATCGCAATCGCTCCGCCCTCCGGGCCGTATCCGTCACCCGTCAGCCAGATCGGCCCCCACGTATCTGACCGGATCAGCGGCGAAAACTGTGTCAGCCCGCTGATCGGCAGCCCGAATAGAATCCCCATCGTCGCATTCCATGCGAAGTGGAGACCGAATCCCACCCACAGAGCCCGCGTCCGCAGATAGGCCAACGCCAGCAGCCAACCCGCCAGCACCGTCGTCAGCATGCTCGCCGCGGAGGCGTCAGGATTCCCCACATGAATCAACCCGAACGCGAACGCCGCCAGAAAAGTTGCCGTCACCGGTCCGGTCGCATCAATCAACCGTTGGAAAGGATACCCACGAAACGCCACCTCTTCGGCCAGCGCCGCCGCGGCCAGCGTCGCAATGTCCAGAAACATCCGGCCAAAATGAGACCAGCTCCACAGCCAGGAGACATACAGCCCACCGGCCAGCGCAATCGGGAGCACACAGGCCACCATGCCGCCCCAGCCCATCGCCGCGCCCAGCCCAATCTCGCGTCCCCATCCATCCCGTCGGCCCAGGCCCATCGCCCGCACCGGATGCTGCTGGCGCTCGCTCATGTATCCCATCGCAGCGTAGCCAATAATCAGCAAAAACAGCAGGAATACTCGATACAGCAGTTCTTCCCATGCGCCGCTCGCCAGTCCGCTTGCCGAGGTGGCTGCCAGCCTCTCGGCCAGCAAATAGTAAACCACGGCAATCACAACCCAGCCCATCGCCCGCAGACGGTCAAACATACTCACATGCATCTCCGCAGAGGCAGTCATCGGATAAGGTTATTCGGCAGTATAAAACTGGGCGATATTCCGAAACTTCTCGTACCGCCGCTGCAGAAGCTCTTCCACCGGGAGCGCCTTTAGTTCTTCCAAATGTAGATGCAGCCTCTCGGCCAGCAGTCGGGCAGCCTCACCCGGATTGGTATGCGCGCCGCCCTCCGGTTCCGGAACAACATCGTCGAGGCACTTCACCGATTTCACCCCGTCGGCCGTCGCCTTCAGCGCCGCCGCAGCCTGCGCACGCTTGGAAGCATCACGCCACATGATGGACGCACACGCTTCCGGCGAAATTACCGAGTAGATCGCCTTTTCCAGCATCAGCACCCGATCCGTGACTGCCAGCGCCAGCGCTCCGCCCGAGCCGCCTTCGCCCGTAATCGTCGCAATCGTCGGAATCCGCAGCCGCGACATCTCCAGCAGATTGCGCGCTATGGCTTCAGCCTGCCCTCGCTCTTCCGCGCCCAGTCCCGGATTCGCGCCCATCAGGTCGATGAACGTCAGCACCGGACGCCCGAATTTCTCTGCCAGCTTCATCGCCCGCAGCGCCTTCCGATAACCCTCCGGATCAGGCATCCCGAACTTCCGATGCACTTTTTCCTTCGTCGAGCGGCCCTTGAGGTTGGCAATCACCATCACCTCTTCGCCGTCCAAACGCGCCATCGCGCAAAACATCGCCGGATCGTCCCCAAACGCACGGTCGCCGTAAATCTGGCTCACGTCCGTGAACATCCGCTCGATAAATGCCAGCGGATCAGGCCTTTGCGGATGCCGCGCCAGTTCCGTCTTGACCCATGCCTCAGGAACCGGCTCTTGTACCACCGCGGGAT
Source organism: Acidobacteriota bacterium (assembly GCA_021810175.1). Next base: position 3,103 of record JAJZJJ010000087.1, read on the forward strand.
TCGTCGCTGTTGGTTCGCTCATAACTCCCACTGATTGTAAAAGAATTGCCTGCCCGCCCGCTGCCCCGTCACCCCGATCCTCAATCCAGCGCCTGCACCATCCCGCGCCCCAGCAGCGCCTCGGCCCGCTCGATAAAAGCTCGGTCCGCCGTCACGGCAAACCCCTCTGCCGGCTCCAGCACCACGCAAAACTCGCCCTTCTTTTCCAGGTTCAGCATCAGCCGCCCCGGTCCGGGAGCTCCGGCAATCAGTTCCTTCAGCTCGGCCAGTCCTGCTTCGCCCACCCGGTCCAGCGGAATCTTGATCCGCACATTTCCCGGCAGCTTCACCTTCACATCGTCCAGCGGCTGAATCGAAGACAGCGCAAGCTTTGGCGCGGCATCTTCTTCCGCCCGCAACTGCCCCCTCACCACCACCGGAGCCTCAATCTTCAGCGAGTCCGCCAGGCGCTCGTAATCCCTCGGGAAGCAGATCAGGTCAATCTTTCCCGTCGCGTCCTCCAGCCCCGCCTGCGCATACAACTCGCCGGACCGCTTGGACTTCGCCACCTTCAGCCCGGTAATCATGCCCGCAACGGCAATCTCGTTTTCCGCCGCCTGCCCGCGCCGCCCGCTTGAAGGGGCCGGCTTCGTCTCCAGCGCCGCCGCTACATCCATCACGCTGGGCAGATTCCGCAGCTTCTCCGCGTACCGGTCCAGCGGATGACCCGAAACAAAGAACCCCAGCACTTCCTTCTCAGCCTGCAGCCGTACGCTTTCCTCCCAGTCCGGAACCTGTGGCAGATCGTCCGCCTTCGCCGCCGCCTCCGGCTGCGCATCAAATATTCCGAACAGCCCCGCCTGTCCCGCTGCCTCGTCGCGCTGCGCCTTCTGCGCCCGCTCCATCGCCTTGTCCACTGCCGCCATCAACTGCCCGCGCGTCCCAAACGAATCCAGCGCGCCGGCCTTGATCAGCGATTCCAGCACCCGCTTGTTCATCAGCCGAAGATCTACCTTCTCGCAGAACTCCCAGAAACTCGCAAAGTTGCGGCCCTCCTTATTGAGTTCCTCTCGCGCCTGCAGAATCGAGTCAATCGCATTCCGCCCCACGTTCTTGATCGCCGTCAGCCCAAACCGGATCGACTTCCCGTGCGGCGTAAAGTCCGCATCGCTGAACAGCACATCCGGCGCCTCGACCGGAATCCCGATCTCCTTGCACTCCTGGATGTACTTCACCACGTTGTCCGGCTTCGAAATTTCCGATGTCAGCAGTGCCGCCATGAACTCCACCGGATAATGCGTCTTCAGATATGCAGTCTGATACGCCACCCACGCATAGGCTGCCGAGTGCGACTTGTTGAAGCCGTAGCCGGAGAACTTCGCCATCTGCTCGAAGATCTCTTCCACCGGCGCCTTGGCATGACCCAGTGCCGCCGCTCCGCTTACAAAGCGCTCGCGCTGCTCGGCCATCGCCTCTGCGTTCTTTTTTCCCATTGCGCGCCGCAGCAGATCGGCTTCGCCCAGCGAGTAGCTGGCCAGCACGTTCGCGATCCGCATCACCTGTTCCTGGTACACGATCACGCCCAGCGAGTCCTTCAGGATCCCTTCCAGCGCCGGCAGCAGATACTCCACCTTCTTGCGCCCCCATTTGCGCTCGATGAAGTCGTCGATCATATCCATCGGGCCCGGCCGGTAGAGCGCGTTCAACTGCGTCAATTCCTCCACCGTGTCCGGCTTGTAGCGCCGCAAAATATCCCGCATCCCCGGCGACTCAAACTGAAACACGCCGGAAGTGAGCGCCGTGTGAAAAACCTTCCTGAACGTCTCCGGATCATCGATCGGAATTGCCTCGATATCCAGCTTCTCGCCACGCGTCTGCTCGATCAGCTTCACCGCGTCGGTGATCACCGTCAGCGTGGCCAGCCCCAGAAAATCCATCTTTAGCAGGCCCATCTTCTCGACGGCCTTCATGTCATACGCCGTGACGATTTCGTCGTTCTTGCTGCGGCTCACCGGAACCAGGTCCGCCAGCGGTCGCGGCGCAATCACCACTGCCGATGCATGCACGCCCGCGCCGCGCACCAGGCCCTCCAGCTTCTTCGCCGTGTCCACCAGTTCCCGCACCTGCGGATTGGTGTCATACGCATCCTGCAACTGCGGCGAATCCTTCAGCGCCTGATCAATCGTCACCCCCACCGTCGCCGGAATCATCTTCGCGATCCGGTCCACTTCCCCATACGGCATATCCATGGCGCGCCCGCAGTCCTTGATCGCCGCCTTCGCCGCCATCGTATTGAACGTGATGATCTGCGCCACCTGCTCGCGCCCGTACTTCCGCGTCACATAATCGATCACCTCGCCGCGCCGGTTCATGCAGAAATCCACGTCGATATCCGGCATCGACACTCGCTCCGGATTCAAAAACCTCTCAAACAGAAGCACGTTCTGCATCGGATCGATGTTCGTGATCTCCATCGCGTACGCCACCAGCGATCCGGTCGCCGAACCACGCCCCGGCCCCACGGGAATCTCATGGTCCCGCGCATACTTGATGAAGTCCCACACGATCAGGAAATATCCCGAGTACTTCATCTGCTTGATGATCCCGATCTCGTACGCGAGCCGGGCCTCGTATTCCTCGCGCGTGGCCCGCTGAACGCCCCGCTCCTCCAGTTGCCGCACCGCTGTGTCGAAGCGCTTCCTCAAGCCCTCCCGGCACACCTGCTCAAAGTAGCTGTCGATCGTATACCCCGCCGGCACCGCAAATTCCGGAAACGGATTCTCCACCTTGCTCAGCTTCAGCGAGCACCGCTCCGCAAACTCCATCGTGCGGCTTACCACCTCCGGCGCATGGCTGAATAGCTTCTCCATCTCCGCCGCCGACTTCACATAAAACTGGTCTGAATCAAACTTGAACCGCTTCGGATCGTTGATCGACCCCGCCGTCTGCACGCATAGCAGCACGTCGTGCGCGTGATGATCGTCCTCGCACAGGTAGTGGCTGTCATTGGTCGCCACCAGCGGAATGCCAAGCTCCTTCTCCAGCTTGAACATGTCCGCGTGAATCTTCTTTTCCAGTTCCAGACCCTGATCCTGGATCTCCAGGAAGAAATTCCCCTTCCCGAAGATGTCCTGGTATTGCCCCGCCGTCGCCTTCGCCGCCTCGTAGTTGCCCGCCATCAGGTTCTGGCAAAATTCCCCCGCCAGACACCCCGAAAAACCAACCAACCCTTCCGCGTGCTCGGCCAGGTACTTCTTGCTCACCCGCGGCTTGCGATAGAACCCATGCAGCGAGGCCTCCGAGGTCAGCCTTACCAGGTTCCGGTAACCCTCCTCGTTCTCCGCCAGCACCAGCAGGTGGTTGTAGTCATCCCCTTGCGGATCATCCCTGTGATCCTCCTTTTGGCAGATGTATAACTCGCAGCCCAATATCGGCTTCACACCGCGCTTCTTCGCCGCCTCAAAAAAGTGCACCGCGCCGTAAATGTTGCCGTGATCGGTAATCGCAACGGCCTTCTGGCCAATATCGGCCACGCGGTTGACCAGCTTCTCGACGTCACAGGCGCCATCCAGCAGGGAGTAATCGGTATGCAGGTGCAGGTGGGTAAACTCAGCCATAACTCACTATTCTAGGCCCCGCCCCAACGCCCAGTTCCATCCCTCCAGCACCCTCCCCTTGTTGAAAACTCGGCCCTGCCCGCCCATCACGGAACCGTCCGGGGCGCCACCGGTTTGCTTTCCGTCTCCGTAACGCGCCATCACATGGGTGCTTGTTTCCATCCCCCTGCGCTTCGACACGAGGGAGAACAGTACCGCACCATCGATTGAGCCTTATTGCCGATCACATTTTCTAATTGGACGCGATAAGTCACTCCGACTGAGACTGGGATCAATAGGAGAAGTAAGACATGAAGTTCAACGTGAAATCCCTGATTGCAGTCGCGATTCTCACAACCGCCGGCGTTGCAGCGAACGCGCTCTCAAGACCCCATTCCAATACCCTCCGGGTCGAATCTCCAGCCGGCAATCCCACCCTCGCGCAGCCTGGCGCGGAAGCAATGTATCTCTACTACGACAACCTCGGACAAGCATTGCTCTATGTGGAGTCCGATCACGGCCGCGTACTGGCCACTCTGAACGTGACAAATCCGGCAGCGATTCGCAGGGTTGCCGTGACCGAATTGCGCGTTCCCTCGGGGTACGATTTTGTACGGGCTATCGGCGATCGCGCGGTTCTGATCCGCTTTCGCAAGACCGGCCAAGTGGCGGCGCTCTGCTTCAAGCGCGATAAGCATCCCGTGCTCAAGAACCTATCCGTCCTTCGCGACGCGGTGCAGCAGAAATTGGGGCAGACCGGCCTCCTGATCTCGAATCAACAAACACCCCCTGCGGCATCCGGCGATCCTCAGAATTTCGAGGTTGTGGACACCGAAAACGCAACGCATCCAGTAGTCCTGGCAACAGTCGCCGCAGTGACCGAGCAAGTATCAAACCCCGATACCGGCACGCTCTTCCTGCTGAACCGCAATGGAATCACCGTGGTGCGCCGGCTACGTGTCGAAGCAGAGCACCAGATGGAACTGGATCAGCTCCGAGGCTGAACTCCTGCTGATTCCGGATGAAAACCCCCTGGCGGAGAAGAAATCATGGAACTTCTTCGCCAGGATTCAGCGCTTGCTCTCCAAATAGCAACTGCCGGCAACTTTCTATCTTGAAGCGATCTCCGCACCCCGGGCGTTCGCCATTGATCCAAGCCCTGCGTCGAAGGCGTATTCGCCCGCGATGCTGGCGTCTTCAGCAAATCCTCACCCACTTCTGTTACAACTTCTATAATGCTTTTTCCCGCCGTAAATTCTCACCCGCTGCGATTTGTCGACTCCCCACCCCCTTCCGGCAAATTCCCTCAACCCTGCGGAGAGAAACCCACCGCATGAACTGGCCCCCCATCAACTGGCCAGACATCAAGTGGCCCGAAGCCAATCTCAAAGACACCCTCACGTTCCTCCGCGCCATCACCGCTGACCCCTCCCAGGTCGGCGCCATCGCCCCCTCCGGCCCCGCGCTCGCCCGCCTCATCACCAGCGAAATCGGCAGCCACTCCGGCCCCATCATCGAGCTCGGCCCCGGAACCGGCGTCTTCACTCAGGCCCTCCTCGACCAGGGCGTCCGCGAACGCGACCTCACCCTCGTCGAAACCAGCCCCGAATTCGCCCGGCTCCTCCGCCAGCGATTCCCCGCTGCGCGCGTCCTCCACATGGATGCACGCCATCTCCACCGCCGCAACCTCTTCCCCCAAAACTCCATCGGAGCCGTCGTCAGCGGCCTCCCGCTGCTCAACCTCTCGCCGCCCCGCGTCCTCGCACTTCTCCGCGGAGCCTTCCGCTGCATGCAGCCCGGCGGAGCCTTCTATCAATTCACCTACGGCCCACTCTGCCCCGTGCCCAAACCCTGCCTCGACCGCCTCAATCTTCAGGCCACCTGCCTCGGACGCGCCTTCATCAACATCCCGCCCGCCGCCGTCTACCGCATCACCCAGTCCGCATAATCCAGGCCCTCACCCACCACCGGCAAGAAACCATCACCACCCTCCGCCCCGCATCCCCTCGCCCATCCCCGTCATCCAACCAGCCATGAGCACAAACACTTCTCTTCCACACCGCGCCCTCGGACGCAACGGCCTCAACGTCTCCGCGCTCGGCCTCGGCTGCATGGGCA
>JAJZJJ010000088.1 GCA_021810175.1 Acidobacteriota bacterium
CAGCGCATCGCCGGCCGCCATCTGCTTCTCGCCCACCTGCTTCCCGTTCAGAAACAGCGCCACCCGATCCCCGCGCGTATACACCCGCACCGTCATCGCACGCCCTTCCAGTCCCGGCCACGTCCAGCTGCGCAGCTCGTCGCTCCAGCCCCACAGGCTCACCTGCTCGGTCCACCCCGTCGGAAGCGGCCGCTGCACCGCCATCTCCACCCGGCTCCGCCGCCACACTACATCCCGAAAATACGACTGCGGCTTCTTGTTCCCAATCAGATCGATATCCCCGCAATACGACTCAAACCACGGATAAGGCCCATTGAACTCGCCCTGCCCCGGCCCATTCCGGATCGTCGAGTGCCCAATCCCCGACTCGCCCAGGTAGTCGATCCCCGTCCACACAAAGTCCCCAATCACCCAGCTGTCGCGATCAATCGCCTCCCAGTTCTGGTACGCCTGCCCCGGAAACGATTCCGTCCCCACCATCACCCGCTCCGGATACTTCTCGTGATCCTTCCCATACTCCGCCAGCTCGTAGTTGTACCCGCCCACATCCAGATACGAAAACGCCGGCTCCATATCCTTCCACGTCTGCCCCGGATGGTCGTAGGGCCCGCAGATCGCCGCCGTCACCTTCCTCGACGGATCCAAATGGTGAACGCACGCCGCCAGCTCATGTCCCAGCTGCACGCCCTTCGGTTCCGCCCGCTCCGGAATCTCGTTCCCAATGCTCCACAAAATCACGCTCGGATGGTTCCGATCCCGCAGAACCATGCTCGTCAAATCCCGCCGCCACCACGCGTCAAAGTACAGGTGGTAGTCCTGCGGATTCTTCCCCTTCTCCCAGCAGTCGAACGCCTCGTCCATCACCATCACGCCCAGCCGGTCGCACGCATCCAGAAACGCCGGCGACGGCGGATTGTGGCTCGTCCGGATCGCGTTAAATCCGTTGGCCTTCAGCAGTTCCACCCGCCGCTCGTCCGCCCGCGCAATGCTCACCGACCCCAGCGGCCCGTTCGCATGGTGTACGCAGCCCCCGCGGATCTTCACGCTCTGCCCGTTAATCCGCAGCCCCTGCGCCGCGTCAATCTCCACCGTCCGCACGCCCGCCTGCAGCGCCGCCGCATCGGCGGCCTTCCCATCCGCCTCCACCGTAATCTCCGCCCGGTACAGCTGCGGATCATCCGGCGACCACAGCCGCGGCCGCTCCAGCCGCACCGCGCACATCGCCGTCGCCTTCCCGCCCGCCGCCACCTGCGCCGTCTGCCGAGCCTCGCCCGCCAACCGGCCATCTCCATCCACCAGCCGCGCTCGCACCGTCGCCGTCTTCGCCGCCGCGCCGCCGTTCTCCACCGTCACCTGCACATGCACCACCGCCGACTCCGCCGAAGCCTCCGCCGTCGTCACATAAACTCCATGCGCCGGAATCCGCACCGCACCCGCCACATCCAGCCACACATTCCGGAAGATCCCCGAACCCGAGTACCACCGGCTGTTCCGCCCCGTGTTGTTCACCCGCACCGCCACCACGTTGTCCCCGTCCCGCAGGTGCGGCGTCACGTCGTACGCAAATTCCGTGTAGCCATACGGATGATTCCCCAGATGCGCGCCATTCACCCACACGTCGCTGTCCATGTACACGCCTTCAAAGCGCAACTCCGCCCGGCCGCCCGCCGCCACCTCCGGACGCGCAAACCGCTTCCGGTACCACCCCACTCCCCCCACCATCCAGCCCGTCGCGCCCTGCCCCTCGCTTGCGTAAAAGCTGAACGGCCCCCTCCGCAGCACATCCGACGCGTTGCTCCACACCGCCCCCGTCGGCTCGCCGCCCTCCGCCGGCAGATCCTCAATGCTCCAGTCGTGCGGAACGTCCAGCCGCCGCCACCGCGCATCGTCGAACGCCGCCTCCTCGGCCCCCGCCGCATCGCCCCGGTGAAATCGCCAGTCCGCGTTGAATGGACGCCTCCGCTCCGGCCACGCGCCCGGCCACGCCGCCAAACCCGCCGTCTCCGCCATCCCCACCGCCGGCAGCATCGTCGCCACCGCCGCGCCCATCAGCCCCTGCAGCGCCTCGCGCCGCGTCACCGTATTGTCCTTATCCACTTCCGCACTCCCTCCATTCGCTGGCCAAATGCACTGCCGCAAAGTATCGCCCATTGAGAACCATGATCCTCTCGCAACACACCCAACTCGCGCAAACAACCCGCCCACAAAGCTGGCGCGCAGCGCCCGCCTCGCTGCGGCAGGCACCCGGGGTCGTCATCGCGCCTGCGCGAATGGGGTGATTGAGCGCAGGCGGAACGCCGCAGCAATCCTCAATTCGCTGGACCCATCCCCCGTCTACGGGTAGCTGTCCGCGTTTTGCCGCACAAGCCGCTCTGGGGAAGTGATTTGGGCTTCTGGCGTCGAATCACCTGCTCCTGCGCGAAGCAGCATACCCGGGATCACTGGCCAGCATCTCCTGATCTCACTCCTCCAGCAATCTCTCCAGAGTTTCGATCCCTTTCCGCACGGCGCTGCGCTCGGCCTCGCTCGCCCTTCGCAACGCGCTGAGAAGCGGATGCAGGGCCAACTCCGGCGCTTGTTTCTCCATAAACTCCCGGACAGGTTTGGATACTGTAATCTGTGTCACCCGGCGATCGCTCTCAAGCGCCCGGCGGTTCACAAAACCTCTTTTCTCGAGCCGGTCAACAATCCCCGAGACCGTGCTGTGCGCGAGGCTGACTCTGGCGCTCAGCTCCTTCAGGCTCATTCCCTCTGAGCCAACCAGAACATGCATCACCAGCCGCTGCGGCCCCGTCACCTCGCCACGCCTGTATTCCGCCTCCAGACGCCTCCGCATCTTTCTCCGGATGCGCTGCAGCTGCGCTTCCAGATCCTGCGCCAGGGCACGGAGAAGTTTCTCTTCTTTACGTGTAGTCACTGCACATTCTCAAAACAGAAATGGTATCAGCGCCCGCACGTCGCGCTGGTAGCGCATATACGCCTCGCCGAACTCGGCTGCCATAAATTGCTCCTCCGTCACCGTCTTCAACCAGAAGCCAAAGGCCACGACGGGCGGCGCCAAAAGGGCACGGACCGATCCATGCGTCAGGGCGGTTCCGGCGGCCGCAGTCAGGATACCTGTGTAGATAGGATGCCGCACGATGCTGTACGGGCCGCGCCGTATCAGGGTGTGTCCTTCCTTGACCGTTATCACGCCGCTCCAGTTCGCACCGAGAGTCACTCGCGCCCAGATCGCGAACGCTACACCGGCCAGCGTCGTTGCGAGTCCCGCAAGTGCAGTCGTTGTGGTAACAGCGAACGCGGTCGCATCGATCCCGCGAATGCCCGTCCCAGGTCCAAACAGCAGCCAGAATCCCAGCAGCACAATTCCGCTCTGCCATACCCTCGAGCTGCTGGTCTGTCGGCGCACCGTCCGGCGGGTCGTAAACATCCCGACTACCCACACAATCGTCAAAGCAAGCCACAGCCACTCCGCCCACCGTCGCGCCTCTTCAGCTACGGCGGCCGCCGATATCCATGCTGCTGTCCACGCAGCTGTCCCTGCTGCAATTTCTGTCATCGGAGTTACCTCATCGTTTGAATCGGAGTCGTGTCGTATACGACAGGTCGTCTACGACATATCGTACGATGTCCGCCTGCGAGAAGTTCCCGTATCGGCAGAGCGGTAGTCTGCTGAAGAATCGCGGGCAAACTCAACATGCTGCCAGGGCCCGCGGTTCTCTCAACATGGCGCTGGCCTGAGCTCGTCAGTCCAGAGGCAGGCGAGAGCAGCGGTCCGCGGACGCCAGGCCCGGTTTTCAACGCCTGAACACTTGCAAATGAAATTCGCATCTTGTATGTTGTCTGTGACAACACTGGAGGAGAAATGCAGGCACCCCTCGTTGAGCAGATCAGAAGATTCAATCGCTTCTACACGCGGGAGATCGGCCTCCTGGCCGAGCATCTGCCAGCGAGCGAATTCACCCTGGCTGAGGCTAGAGTGCTCTATGAGCTGGCGCAGTCAGGGGAGCAAACTGCAGCCGACATCATCCGCACTCTGGGAATGGACAAGGCTCACGTAAGCCGGATTGTGGCGCGATTCCAGAAAGCGGGACTGCTGAAAAGCCGCGTCAGTCCCACGCACGGGAAACATAAGCTTTTGTCGTTAACGGCAAAGGGCAGGAATGCGTTTCAGCGGTTGAATGACGGCACAGAAGCCCAGATCGGGTCTCTCCTCAACAGGATTCCGCCTCAGAACCGTGAGTATCTCGCGAAAAACATGGAAGAGATCCAGCAGCTTCTTGCAGCCAGGCCCGTGTCCTCCGAAGATGTACGACTCCGATCCCTGAAGGTTGGTGATCTCGGATGGATCACGCATCGGCAGGCAGTTCTGTACCAACAGGAATATGGCTGGGATTGGACCTACGAGGGACTCGTGGCTCAAATCCTGGGTGACTTCGCTATGCACTTTGATGCCACTCGTGAGGATGCGTGGGTCGCGGAACTCAACGGACACGTGGTGGGCTCGGTCTTCCTGATGAAGAGCCAGGACTCGCAGATCGCGAAGCTGCGGCTGCTCTACGTGGAGCCTTCAGCGCGGGGCCTGGGAGTCGGCTCGCGCCTGGTAAAGCAATGCATTGAGCGTGCACGGGAACTCGGATACGCCAGGCTAACTCTCTGGACGAATGACATCCTGGTATCTGCGCGAAAGATCTACCAATCGGCCGGTTTCACTCTGGTGGAACAGAACAGTCACCACTCGTTTGGGAAGGACCTCGTGGGTCAGACCTGGGTGCTGGACCTCATGAATGGGTAAGGCGAACTACCCACAGTCATCAGAACACCTCTCGATTTCCGCGTAACAAACCCCGCTACTCCACCGCCAGCCCAATCGACTTCATCAGCCTCAGCGCGTTGCTGGTCTGCACCACGCCCGGCTTCAGCCGATAGTCGAACCGCAGCTGCCCATCCTCCAGGTGATCCTCGAAGTGGCAGTTCGCCGCCACTCCGTCGCTGGTCTCCGCAATCCGGGTCAGCGCCAGGTCGTGCGTCGTAATCAGCCCGATCGCCCCCTGCGCCAGCAGCGCATGCACCAGCGACTGCGTTCCGATCAGCCGGTCGTGCGAGTTCGTCCCCGACAGCAGCTCGTCCAGCAGAAACAGCACCGCCGGAGCCCGTTCCGTCAGGTCCGATATCAGCTTCAGCCTCTGAATCTCCGCATAGAACCGCGACACCCCGCCCTGCAGCGAATCCAGCACGCAAATCGACGCTCCCACCGCCAGCGGCGAAAGCCGCAGCCGCTTCGCCCGCACCGGCGCCCCGCACTGCGCCAGCACCACACTGATGCCCACCCCGCGCACAAACGTGCTCTTCCCCGCCATGTTCGGCCCGCTGATCATAACCAGCCGGTGCGCCCCGTCGAACCGCAGACTGTTCCGTACCGCACGGGCCTCCGGCAGCAGCGGGTGGGCAAACTCCTCCGCCTCCAGATACGGGCTCTCCGCCACAAACTCCGGAAACACATCCTTGGGATGCTCAAACGCCAGGACCGAAAGCGCCGTCAGCGCCTCCATCTCGCCCACCGCCGCCAGCCAGCCGCGAACGTGGGGACCAAACCGGCGCCGCCACTTCGCCGCGGCCAACACCAGCTGATCCTGATAGAAAACGCCCGTGTTGAACGGACGAACCATGAAATTCCGCCGGTGTTCCAGGTAGGCCGCAATCCGCTCCAGCTTCCGAATGGCCGCCGACGGCAGCACCTGCCCCGTCCGCAGTTCCGCCTGCAGGCTCACCAGCTTCCCAGCCGTGAACCTCTCCCGCTCCAGCACCTCCAGCACCGCCGCCAGAATCTTCAGGTCCGCCGCCGCCTCCTCAGTCGCTTCGGCAAACTCGCCAGTCCACTTGCCCCGCCGCCCCTTGACCGCCAAATTGACCAGCGTCGCACCCACCAGCGGCATCCACGACAGCGTCGTTACCCACCACGCCAGCGCGCCGAGCCACACCGCTCCCAGCAGGACCATCAGGATGCGCAAATACGCAGGGCCCGAATTCACCTCCGTCTCGGCCCACTGCGCCAGCCGCTCCGGATGCACTCCCAGCCGCGCCGAATCGCCCGCCGTGAACAGCCGCTCCCGCATCTCCAGCAGCGGCGTCAGCTCCCGCACCGCCTCCTGCCGCGCGTGAACCTCCGGCACGGGAGCCGGATGCAGCAGCCATCGCGCCAGAGTCTCCTCTCCCGCCCGCGTCCGCGCCGTGCACAACAGCTCGAACAGCGACCCTTTCCCGAAAATGTCGAGGTCGCGGGCATAAGGATGCTCGGCTTCAGAGAATCGTTCCCCGGTCTCACCGGTCCCCGCCCACTGGTCGTTCAGCCGGGCCAGTCCGCGCTCGTAGTACTCAATGACCCGGTTGTGCCCCCCGATCGAGCGGAGAACCCGGTCGTGCAGGATCGCGCACACAACAAATGCGGCCAGCGGCACGCCCAGCCACACCAGGCGCGATGGCGAATGCATCAGCGCAATCCCCAGCCCCACCATCGCCAGCAGCAGCGCAGCCTTGGCGTACCCCAGAAGACGTTCCCGCTTCTGCTCCACGCGCAGCGCGGCGCGATGCCGCTCCGGATTTCTCGTGTACGCCTGCCGCGGCGAATCCCAACCGTCAGCCGGAGACGCGCTCGTCCCGCTCTCGATCATAGTTGTCACTGAACTCATCTTCTGCGGACATGCAAAAGGCCCGGATCGCTCCGGGCCTTCCGTGGGGGAGGCACGCTCCACCCTAGGCAATCACCTTGCTGATGCTGCGCTCGATGGTCTCCTTCGGCACGTAGCCAACGATCTGATCGGCCACTTTCCCGCCCTTGAAGATCAGCAGCGCCGGAATCCCGCGAATCCCATAGCGCATCGGCGTCGCCTGGTTGTGATCCACATCCATCTTGGCCACCTTCAGCTTGCCGCTGTACTGGTTGGCAACCTCATCCACGATCGGCGCCAGAGCGCGGCACGGACCGCACCATGCAGCCCAAAAATCCACCAGGACGGGCTGCTCCGACTGCAGCACCTCCTGTTCAAATGTGGCATCGTTCACTTCGGCAATTCCAGGTGCCGCCATAATTCAATGATCCCCTTCTCGGTGCGGTAGTGCGCACGCAATAGTCTACTTCATCTATGGATGCGGAAGCGGAGCGGCGGTCGCAGGACGGGGCGGGAATTGCTCCCCAAAAAGATTAAGGCGCCCGGATTCTTTGAAAGAATCACGGACGCCGGAGCAGCCCTCCCCCAGAACTGCCCACGGTGTGAACATAGGTCTTTGAAGGCCCAATGTAAATCACCATTTAGTAATGGATAGAACGAGTTACCGCTGAACCATGCCGGATTACCAACGACGCATATCCGAGTTGCTATGGACCAGCACAGTGCTGGTTGTCATCTTCGTAATAGGTGATCTGGAATCTTCCGATTCACTCCACAATCTGCACCAGGGCCGGTTCAGCTTCCAGTTCCGCGACGACAAGCTCATGCCCGCCTTCGTCCGAAACCATGCTCCGCAAAAAGTCACACGCCTGTGTTGCGTCCTCCGCCGAAGCGGAGAGAAGCAGAACCGCCGGCCCGGCGCCGCTGAGGGCTACCCCGGAAATTCCTCTGTGCCCCGCCAGCGGCAGGAGCTTCGGCAGCAGTGGACAAACCTCAGCCCTCCACGGCTGATGCAGACGGTCGCGCATCGCCGCCGAGAGAAGGTCGCTTTGCCCCGAAGCAAAGGCCGCTGTCAAAAGAGCTACGCTTTGCAGGTTGGCAATAACATCCTGAGGTATGTATGAAGCTGGCAACACAGCACGCGAAGCCGCCGTCGATAGAGGCCGGTCCGGCATGACAATCACCGCACGCCACTCCGCCGGCGGCCTGATCGAGATCGCCTTGACACTATCCTCCAGCTGGGCGCTGGCCACAAAACCGCCCAGCCAGCAGGCGGCGGCGTTGTCCGGATGGCCTTCCAGGCGGCAGGCCTCTTCAAGAATGCGCTGGCGGTCCCACCCCAAGTCTCCAAAATGTGAGGCCAGCGTCACGGCCGCGAGTCTCACCGCCGCCGAGGAACCACACCCCATTCCCAGCGGAATCTGGTTGTTCATCCGGATCCGCAGCGGAATCTCCGCCAGTCCTCGCGCAGCCAGCACGCTTCGATAGGTTTCGATCAGCAGATTATCTTGAACGGCTCCGCAGATTTCCGCATTGCGCCCCGAGGCAGCAATCGTGAATACAGACGCGCGCTCCGCCTCGATTTCCAGATAGATCCTGAGAGCAAGTGCCAGCGTGTCAAATCCGGGCCCCAGATTTGCCGAAGTGGCCGGAAGGCGCAGACGAATACCGCTCATCCCGCCGCGCGCTCCAGTTCCCGAAGTACCGCATCCGCCGAGGCCTCGATGTCCACGGTTCCGCGGCGGCTTGCGCCGATGGCATCCGCAAGACCTTCGCTTTCCGCCTCCGTCAGCAGATCGCCGCGATGGTAATGAATCGTGTAGTCGGGGTCTTTCAGCGTGTGGCCGGTCAGGAACAGCACAATGGATTCCCCGGCTCCGATTTTTCCCTGCCGCAGCAGCTTCTTCAGTCCGGCCAGCGTCACGGCTGAGGCAGGCTCGCATCCCAGACCTTCAGCGCCAATCTCAGCCTTGGCCAGCGCGATTTCAGCTTCCGAGACCTGCTCCACCCAGCCGCCGGTCTGCTGCAGAATGCGCACAGCCTTACGCCAGGAAGCCGGGTTCCCGATGCGGATGGCGCTGGCCCGGGTATGGGCTTCCACCGGC
>JAJZJJ010000089.1 GCA_021810175.1 Acidobacteriota bacterium
TCGGCGTGGATCCCGATGCGGAGTGGGGCACGCTGCAGATTCTGGAAGAGACGCCGCGGCGGATTCCGACAGAAAACGGGGACTACCGCGAGTACTACGCGAATGTGCGGGACGCATTGCTCGGCAAAGCGTCTTTGGCGGTGACAGCGGAGCAGGCATGGCGCACGACGCGACTGGTGGAACTGGCGCGGGAGTCGAGCAAGGAGCAGCGCACGCTTGCTGTGGATCTCAGCGACCAACCGTAGCAGGGACCGGCATTTGAATTCGCGCCGGGCGAGAGCTCAGTGCGCCGGCGGTTTGCCGTAGCGCCGGAGCAAGTAAGCCCTGAGAACCACTGCCTGATTGTGTTGTGTATTGCGAGAGCTGTAGAGCAGCGTGACGGTGCCTTTGCGGACCGCAGCCAGCAGCGGCTCCAGAGCTTCCGGTCTGGCGTCGAGTTCCGCGAAGTAGCGGCGCTGGAACTCCTCCCACTTTGCCGGATCGTGGGAGAACCATTTTCGCAATTCGGTGCTGGGCGCGACGTCCTTGAGCCAGGCATCGAGCCGCAGCGACTCTTTTCGGGTGCCTCGCGGCCACAGGCGGTCCACGAGAAAGCGCGCGCCATCGCTGCTCTCCGCGGCTTCAGTGGTTCGCTTGAGTCGAATCTCCATTGGCTTGCCCCCGTGCAGGAGTTGCGATTTCCGGGGACGAAGCGGAAATCACGCCGTGATGATGAATGCCCCTGCTACTGGTACTGATAAGGGCTGGGCTTGTCTGATGAGGACGAAGCCAACAGCCCGTTCAGGCGGAGTCGCCCCTGCGCGGCTTCGGGAGTCTGCGGAAACCGCCCAATCAGCGCCTTCAGGTCCTGAATGCCCGCTGCGCGCTGCCCCAGCGCCAGTTCGGCATAGGCCTTGTGCAGCCGCGCCGCGGGGGCCTTGTCGCTTCCGGGATACTGCGAGAGCACCTGCTCGTAGGCCTGAATCGCCTTCTGGTATTTCTGCTCGCGGTAGTAGGATTCGCCGACGTAAAACTGCGCGTGTCCGGAAAGCTGATCGTAGGGGTAATCCTTGACCACGTCAGCAAACTCACCTGCCGACAGGTCGTAGCGCCCGGCATTGTAGTCGCTCATCGCAACCTGGAAGAGCTGCTGAATGGGAGGAAACGTCTGCTGCGCAGGTTGTGCCGAGGTGGTTGCGCCGCCCTGCTGCCCGGTAGCGGCCATCTGCGAGCCGGCGCCTGATCCACTGCCAGCACCAGTACCAGAGCCTGTGCTGGAAGCCCCGCCGGGCTGGGTGCCCATTCCATTTTGGGCCTGGGGCGAGTTACCTTGGCCGCCGCTATTGGAAGCCGGGCTCTGGCCGGAGGACGAGGGTTGCTGGCCGGACTGGCTGGCAGCCGCGGCAGCAGCCTGAATGGACTGGACCTGCGACTGCATCACCTGCATCTGTTGGCCGAGCTTCTCAATGCGCGTCTGGAGGTCGTCCACGGAGTTGTTCAGGTTCTGGATCTGGGTGGAGACCTGGTCGATTTTGCCGCCGCCGGACTGCACCTGGGCCTGCACCTGGCTTTGCAGCGAACTGATGGTCTGGTTGATCTTTTCCACCGTGTCACTATTTTGCTGCAGCATATGCTGGATAATGCCCAGCTGGGCCGCCTGCTGCTGCTGCAGCTGTTGGACGGCGTTCTGGAGTGCCTGGACCTGCACCTGGAGCTGAATGATCTCCTTGGAAACGGCGTGCGCCCGGGGAGTGGGGATAAACAGTCCGAACACGACGGCGATCGCGAGGACGCGGAAGCTCTTTCGCATAGCTTTCACCCTGAGCGCGGAAGCGCTCTTTCTCTTCAGTATGACGGAAAAAGGCAGTATCCGGGGTTCCTGGCCGGACGACTCGATGCGCCCGAAGGTTTACCTACCGGATACTGCCCTGATGCACTCCGTGGTGGTTACTGGTTGCTTGTGTCCATGGTGAACTGCGAGCGGCGGTTGAGCTGCCAGCAGGATTCGGTTTGCTCGGTGCAGAACTGCTTTTCTTTACCGTAGCTTACGGTGCGCAGGCGGTCAGGGCTGACGCCCGCGCTCACCAGCGCCTGCTTGGCGGCATTGGCGCGATTCTCGCCCAGAGCCAGGTTGTACTCGACCGAGCCGCGGTCGTCGCAGTATCCGCCGATGACGACGTTGATGTTGGGATGCTGGATGAGGTAGTTGGCATCATCCTGAATCGTGATCTGCGCGTCGGGGCGGATCTTGTAGCTGTCGAAGTTGAAGAAGATCGGCTTCACGTTCTGCTCGAAGACGGCTTCGGTGATGTTGGATTCCTTCATCTTGGGCGCAGCGGCGGGGTTCACGGTGACGCGAGCGGAGGCATCGGTGGTTCCCCCGGGGCCGGTGGCCACGAGGTGATACTCGGTGGACTGGGTGGGGGTTTCGGTCATCGTTCCGGCAGTTTCCACCTGACCGATACCATCAATGGAAACGCTTGTTGCGTCGGTCGTGCGCCAGGTCAATACCACCGGAGTACCTTCGGTGACGGTGTCGGGCGTCGCGGTGATGCTGGCCGTCGGAGCGGGTGCGGTGCTCGGAGGCGGCGCTGAGGGAGTACTGACGGTTGCTACTTTCTTGTGGCAACCGGAAAGGCCCAGCATGACCACCAAACCGGCGCTGA
The DNA here is from genome assembly GCA_021810175.1 of Acidobacteriota bacterium. Next base: position 2,646 of record JAJZJJ010000089.1, read on the forward strand.
GCAGCAATGAATTGCGATACGCGTGCGTCATTATTATCTCCTGCAACTCTATATCGGCCATACCCCGGCCAGGGGTCCTACTATTTGAAAAAGGGCAAAGCCCTCAGTATTAACGAGTACTTCCAGCTCCTACTTCCAGCTCCAGTCCGGCATGCGGCTGTCGCCGTTGTGGGTCAGCTGCTGCTGATGCGATCCGTCGGCCAGCATCATCCAGATGTTGGTACGGTTTCCGATCCTTCGCTGGAAGACGATATGGCGTCCATCCGGCGACCAGGAAGGAAAGTCATTCACACCTTCGCCGTGGGTTAACTGTACCCAGCGATGGGTCGCGATGTCCATAAGGTAAATGTCCTCACCACCGGGGGCGCCGGGGCCATAGTTCCTGTTCCAGGCAAAGGTGAGGAACTGGCCGTTGGGGGACCAGGAGGGTGAGGTTGCATATCCGCCATCAGTCATGCGGGCAACGTTAGAGCCGTCGGAGTCCATGGTATAGATCTGCGGAAGGCCGGTCATGCCGCTGACCCAGGCAATCTGCGAACCGGTTTTTGGATTCCAGACGGGCGAGACGTTGGGTCCGAGGAAAGCGGTGATGCGGTGAAGATTGGTACCATTCGCGTTGCAAACGTAGATGTCAGGATTTCCATTGGCCGAGAGGGAGTAGGCCAGTTGCTTGCCGTCCGGCGACCAGGCGGGGCTGAGGGCCGTGCCGCCGGGCTCATGGAAGTAGAGATAGCGGTGGGTCTTCATGGAGAGGACGCGAATCTGCCATCCGTACTTGCCGAAAGAGGCAAAGGCGAGTTTGGAATTGTCGGGCGAGATGGACGGGCCGTTGGAGTCGGTGCCCAGGTGGGTGACCTGGTGCTGGTTCTGGCCGTCGTAGTCCATGACCCAGATTTCCTTGTGCATGCCATGGCCGACGACGTAGTAAACCTTCGATTCGGCGATGCCGTTGATGCCGGTGAGGCGGAGGATGATCTCGTCGGCAAAGCGATGGGCGATGTCGCGCGCATCCTGAGCGTTGGCCGCATCCGTGAACTGCTTGCCCAGCACCTGAGGAGACTGTTGATTCCTGGTATCGAAGAGAAAGCCCTGCACGTCAATCTGGCCGCCGGCTGCGCCGAAGCTGCCGAATACGACCATCTGCGCGTTGGCAGGGGGCGCGGACCACTGCGACAGCTGAATCTCCTTGGGGGAACTGGGCATGACGGGGGGCGACATGCTCTTGGAGACCATGTCAAAGACGCCTGCGTTGGTCAGGTCGCTGTAGAGGGTCTGGTCGAAGATGCCCTTGAGGGAATAGGTCTGTGGATCGGTGGTACCGGGGTTGAAGTCGGCCACGGCCAGCCGGATATGCTGCACGCCAAGATTGGTGCCGACCTTGACCCAGTCCTGCGCGCGGGCGGGCAAAGCGGAGGTCGCGGCGAGCATGATCGCCAGGGCGAGCACCACAGGGGGGGTACGGAACAACGGGTTACGACGAATAAACTCCATGCCTATTTGACCGCCAGTACTGGATTTGCGCGTGAGCTTAGACGCTTTTCTATTTCTATCGTTACCACAACGCATGACTTCTCTAATGGGAAGACCCCGGATATGTGAAAGTGTACCCGACGTTAATGTAACTGCCTTGATACCCCTGTGGAAGAGGCGGAAAACTGCCGACCCTCTGAATTGCCCGCAAGGCGGAATTGTTCAGGGTTTGGGAGCCGCTGGGCTGACTGAGGCGAACGTCGCTCACGCCGCCGCCACTGGAGATCTGGAAGGTGATGACGACCTCAGTACCTGCGGGCGTGCTGGGATCGACTTCCTGTTCAAACCAGTTGTTGCTGACCTTTTGCTGAATCAGGGTGACATACCAGCCGTAGAGGGATGCGAAGCTGCCGCCCTGATTCTGGGTGACGATCTTGACCGGCGGCTGGTTGGTCTGGGTTGCGTGGGGAATGCTGGCCGCCTGGCGCTCGCCGTAGTGCACGCGGTGCTGGAGCTTCTTCGGATTGACGCGCTGGGGGACCTTCTGGTGCTCCTGCTTGCGCCTGGGGTGCGGTTTGGCCTTGATGGGCACGGCGGTCGGCAGGGGTACGGATTCGGTCTTCTGCTGCGGAATCGCGGGAGCCTGGCTGGGCGTCTGGGTTGCGAGCACGTCCTTGTTGGGGGGAACGATCTGGGGCAGCGGGATAGCGGGAACCGAGGAAACCAGCGTCGCCTGGATCGCGCCCTGGGGCGCATTGTTGCCCCACTCAGCGCCATGGAAGAAGCCGCTCACATAGACGAGCAGCACCAGCGTCGCGAAGACGCAGATGTGGAACACAATGGACAACCGCATGGGGCGGCCCATCTGCTCGCGTTCCAGTTGGTCGAAAGATTTCCGCATGTTTACTTCGCGGCCGGCGTGTTCTGAATCGGCTGAGTGACAATGCTGATGTTGGAAATTCCGGCCTGTTTGACGGCATCCATCACGGTGGCAAAGGCACCGAAGGGCACCCGTTCATCGGCGCGCAGGTAAACCACTTCGGTGGAGGGGTCCACGTTCGCCGGGTGGAGGAGCTGCGGCAGTTGCGACAGGTTGATGGGCGTATCGCCGAGGTAGACCTCCTGGTCGCGGGTGATGGTGAGCACGAGCCGAGCCTTGGTGATCTGGTGCACGGTGCGCGTCTGGGGCAGCTTGACCTGAATGCCGGACTGCAGAACGGGCGCTGTCAGCATGAAGATGATGAGCAGCACCAGCACCACGTCGACGAGCGGCGTGATGTTGATGTCAGACAGCGAGCTCTGGGTTTTGCCGTTGTTACTTGTGAAGGCCACGTCCGGCCTCCGCTGGTTCGCTTGGCTGCCCAGCCTCTTCCATGCTGTTCATCAGCTCGCGGGTAAAGTCATCCAGGCGCGCGGCCACTTCGCGAATGCGGGCGCTGAACTGGTTGTAGGCGACGACGGCCGGGACGGCGACGACGAGTCCGGCAGCGGTGGTAATCAGCGCCTCAGAAACACCGGGAGCGACAGCGCGGAGCGTTGCCGCTCCAGCCGTACCCAGGCCATGGAATGCATCGATGATGCCCATGACGGTGCCGAAGAGCCCCACAAAGGGCGCGACCGAGCCAATGGTGGCCAGCCAGGTCATGCGCTGCTCCAGGATGGTGAGGGACTCGCTGGCCGCCGACTGGGCCGAACGCTCGAGCGCGGTGAGGTTGGTTGGCGGGCCGTAGCCGCCGGTCTGGCGGCGGTAGGCTTCGTAGACATCGTCAAAAACCGTGACCAGCGGGCTGGGCTTGAACTGTTCGCTGACGGCGGCGATCTCCTGCAGGCGGCCAGCCTTGCGGAAGGCGCGCAGAAAGCGACGGCTCTGCTGGTTGGCCTTTTTGAGCGTCGAGTTCTTGCTAAAAATGATGGCCCACGACCAGAGGCTCGCGACGAGCAGGATTACGAGCACGACGAATGCCGTCGGGCCGCTGTGGGTGATCATCTCGATGAGGCCAGCGCCAGTGTCCGTCGGCGGAGGAGTTGCCGCGCCGTTGGAGCCTGCCTGGAACAAGAGAAGGGCTGCCGGGAGAGAAAAATATGTCATCGCTTAAAAAATGCTTCGCATCCCCTTAAAAGGTAAGGTAGCAGAGACGCACGCAGCTCACCACTCACTTCCCCGTTACTCGGATGGGTCCGTGCCGGCCAGGGGAATGGCGGCGCCACCTGGAATCCCTCGCACAAGTTGTCAACCCCTGATAATCTGCGCGAAGAATCCTTATGCTGCTGGAACTGCGGGCTGAAAATTACGCCGTCATAGACCATGCCATCGCCGACTTTGGTGCGGGGCTGAACCTGCTCACGGGCGAAACGGGCGCAGGGAAATCTATTCTGGTAGACGCGCTGGCGCTACTTATGGGTGCCAAGGCGTCGTCGGATGTGGTGCGGCATGGGGCCGAGCGGGCGGTGGTGGCCTGTGTTTTTGAGAGCACTGCCGGGGCCGAAGCGATCCTGGAAGCGAACGGCATCGACGCGCAGGGGGACGAGATCATCCTGCGTCGCGAGATTTCGCAGAACGGCAAGGGCCGGGTCTTCGTGAACAACCAGCCGGCCACGGTGACGGTTCTGCGGCAGCTCGCGCCGGAACTGGCGCTGGTGCACGCACAGAGCGAGACGCTGGGGAGTTTTGACCAGGCCCAGCAGCGTAGCCTGCTCGACCGCTTTGCCGGGCTCTCAGACGATGCCGTAGCCGCCGCTTACGATGCCTGGCGCGAGATTCAGGAAAAGCTGGGCAGCCTGGAGCGCGACGAGCAGGACCGCCTGAGGCTGCTGGACCTGTGGGGCTTTCAGCACAAGGAGATCGCCGGCGCTCACCTGACGGACGGTGAAGATACCGAACTTGAAACCGAACGGCGCGTGCTGGCGAACGCCGAAAAGCTGTATGCCGCGGCGATGAGCGCCTACGACTCGCTGTATGAGAGCAGCAGCTCCGCCGAGACAGCCCTGCTGGCCGCCGCCCGGCAGGTTGACGAGCTGGCCCGCTACGATTCGCGCTTCAACGAGCCCGTGCAGCAGCTTGCCAGCGCCCGCGCGCTGGTGGAGGACGTTGCCGAAACGGTACGGCACTATGCCGACGGCATCAACGCTTCGCCGGAGCGGCTGGGGGAAATTGAGGATCGCCTAGCTGTGCTCGACCGTCTGAAGCGGAAATACGGCTCCGCGCTTGCCGACGTGATCGCCTACGGTGAAGAAGTGGCGCAGAAGCTGGCGGAGATTGAAAACCGCGACGAAATTCTGAAGTCGCTGCGCGCACAACTGACCCGCGCGGAGCAGGAGTACCGCTCCGCGGCCCAGGCACTGACCGCCGCGCGACAGAGAGCCGCGCGGGCGCTGGAGAAACTGGCCGTGGAGCAGATCAACGACCTTGCGATGAAAGCGCGCTTCGAAGTGGCCGTCACGGCGGAGGAAGACTCCTCAAGCTGGAGCGCCCACGGCTGGGATACGGTGGAATGCCGCATCGCCACCAACGCGGGCGAGCCGCTGAAGCCGCTGGATGAAATCGCCTCCGGCGGAGAAATGTCGCGGGTGCTGCTCGCGCTGAAGGTGAGCGTGGAAGAAGGCGCGAACCGCGCCAGCAAGAGGAAGACCCAGGTGCCGCGCACGCTCGTCTTCGATGAGATCGACATCGGCATTGGCGGGCGCGCGGCGGAAGCCGTAGGGCAGAAGCTCAAGGCGCTGTCACAGGCCCAGCAGGTGCTCTGCGTCACGCACCTGCCGCAGATCGCCGCTTTCGCCGACCAGCATTTTCTGATCGAAAAACAGGAGAGGCAGGGGCGCACGAAGACTTCCATTCGCGCGCTCACCTCGGATGAGCGCGCGGAAGAGATCGCCCGCATGCTCTCCGGCGCGACGGTGACGGAGACGTCACGCAAGCACGCCGAGCAGATGCTGAAGGCCAGCCGGTAAGAAGAGGCAAATTTTCGCCAAGAGGGCGGCCTGACGAAGGCAAACTGCATCGAATGGATTGCCGGGCCGTACCGGCAAGCCGCGCAAATCCCCACTCTTTCGCAAGGATCTCTCATGGCCGCCACTCTCAGCGCTTTCTACCCGGAAACCATTTTTCACTTCGACCTGCAGCAGGAAATCGACGATGCGAGTTCTCGACGCCCGTGGGCGGCCGGCATCTTTTCCAAGACACTTTTGAAGCAAGACGATATGCGGGTCCTTCTTACCCTCATGGATCAGGGCGCAACCATGAACGAGCACCATGCCGACGGTTCCGTCTCGATTCAGGTTCTGCTGGGCCTGCTCCGGGTAAAGACACAGGAAGGTGTACATAGCATCCCGGCCCGGCACCTGCTTGTTCTGGAACCTTCCGCTGGTCACGATGTGCGGGCGGTGGAACCGAGCGCATTTCTGCTCACGATTTCGTGGCCCGACAGCGAAAAACTCCGTGCGATGCCGCATCGCGGTTACGGCTCGTAGCCGGTTCAGTTGCCTCCGCCCAGTTCCGCCAATTTGGCGATGGTATTCATATTGCGAGCGGTGCCATGCCTGGCGGCGGGAATCTTGAGCTTCGCCTCACCAATGCCGTCCGCGTAGTAGACGTAAATTTCCCTGCGGCCGAGGCGAAGCTCTTCATGCAAATCAT
>JAJZJJ010000090.1 GCA_021810175.1 Acidobacteriota bacterium
CATCCGCACCCAGGTCACCCTCCCCGCCGGCACTTATTTCCACTTCGCCGGAACCGCCGAAGCCCAGGCCAAATCTCATCGCGATCTGCTCGTTCACTCCGCTCTGGCCGCGCTCATCATCCTCATTCTCCTGTCCGTCGTCATGATGAACTACCGCAACCTCCTGCTGGTGCTGGTCAATCTGCCCTTCGCCCTCGTCGGAGGCGTGCTCATCGCCTTCTTCACCGGAACTCCCCTCTCCCTCGGCGCGCTCATCGGCTTCGTCACCCTCTTCGGCATCACCCTGCGCAATTCCATCATGCTCATCTCCCACTACGAGCACCTGGTCTCTCGCGAAGGCATGACCTGGGGCCTCGAAGCCGCCGTCCGCGGCGCTTCCGAGCGCCTCGCGCCCATCCTCATGACCGCCACCGTCACCGCCCTCGGACTGCTCCCGCTCGCCCTGGGCGCTGGCGATCCCGGCCGCGAGATAGAAGGCCCCATGGCCATCGTCATCCTCGGCGGCCTCCTCACCTCCACCGCCCTCAACCTGCTCGTCCTGCCCGCTCTTTCCCTGCGTTTCGGACGATTTGAGAAAATCTCCCCCACTCCGGACGAAGCCTGAGATTGGGAATCCTCCGCACCGGCGATCATCGACGGACTGGACCTGCCGGTGCGGAAACGAAGCGCGACACTGGAATGTTCCAGGAAACCCACGCCCAGTCGGCGACGCAATCCTGTCCATGACCTTCGTACCGTCCGCCCCGCCGAATTTCCTTGCTCCGGTTTTCGGGATCTTCCATGCTTGATATGGAAAGCTCTGTTCGCCCTCGCGACAGAGCTTTTTTCTTTCCCGACAGCTTTTCCGGGACTCCGCCCGGCCCAGGCCGGCTCCGGACCAGGCCCCTGCTAAACCAGGTGCCGCGCTCTTTGGCAACCCGACTCCGCTCTCGAAGCAGCGCCTCTGTCTGCTACCTGCCAGCTGCTGCCGTCCCCCCAGCGTCTCTGGCCATCTGCTCTGTTTTCAGGCACTTCCAGCCCAAAGTCCCTGGACGAAAAATGCAGATAGCTGAAAACAAAGCTCTTCCCAAAAAGTTGACCCCAGGGGGAGCCCCGCCCGCTTCACCGCCACATGGCTACCTCGCTATCTGCCGGCTGCCACCTGCGACCTGCCGCCCCCCAGCGCCTCTGGCCATCTGCTTTGGCTCGTATCACTTCCAGCCCAAAGCCTTTGATGGAAAAGCGCAAATAGCTGAAAACAAACCGTTTCCAAAAAGGTTGACCCCTGGGGTAGTCCACCCGCAAGCGCTGACCTCACCGACCAGCTACGTGCTGACCTGCTGACTCGCTGACTTGCTGACCCGCTGACCCGCGACCTTCCGCCCCTTGTGGCATCCTGTATCCAGCCAGATGCCCACGGATCACGACCACCACCACCTCTCCTTCGAACGCACCATCGCCAGTGCCCGGCAGACCATGCTCCTCAGCGAGATCGCCCACCTGGCCATCGACAGTTTCCGCAACTCCAAGGTGCGCTTCCTGCTGACCGCCCTCGGCATGGTCATCGGAACCGCTTCGCTCATCCTCGTCGTCGCCATCTCCAATACCGGTCGCCACTACATCATTAAGCAGATCCAGGGCATCGGCACCAACCTGGTCGAAGTCGAGTACTCCGGCGGCGGCTCCGGACAGGTCACCAACAACCAGACCGACTTCCTCACCTGGCAGGATGAGCAGTGGGTCGATCAAAATGTCCCCGCCGTCTCCTCTTCCTCCGTCGTCCTCAGCATGCACCAGAGCATCAGCTTGGGCGGGGTCGTCAAAAACGTCCTCGTCCTGGGCGTCGAGCCGGAGTATCGCCACGTTCGCAACCTCGTCGTCCTCAACGGCCGCTTCTTCGACGAAGAAGACGAGGCCACCCACACCCAGGTCGCCGTCGTCACGGTGCCCTTCGCCAAAGCTATGTTCGGCGGCGAAGACGCAGCCGTCGGCCGCACCTTTCAGATTGCCGGCCTGCCCTTCACCATCATCGACACCTTTAAGGAACGCGTCGAAACCTTCGGCCAGACCGAGATCGCCAACCAGACCATCCTCATCCCCTACTCCGTCGGCCGCTACTACACCGGCACCGACGACGTGAAGCAGATCTACTTCTCCATCCGCGACGCCAACGACGTGGAATCCGCCGCCAAACAGATCATCGCCGCCATCCATGACAGCGGCCGGCATCTGCCCAACTCCGTCTACACCGCCCAGACCATGACCGCCCTCATCACCCTGGCCGGAGTCGTCGTCAACGCCCTCACCATCATGCTGCTGCTGGTCGCCGCCGTCACCCTCGCCGTCGGCGGTGTCGGCATCATGAACATCATGCTGGCCACCGTCCGCGCCCGCACCCGCGAAATCGGCATCCGCAAGGCCCTCGGCGCCACCTCCCGCGAAATCAAGCTCCAGTTCCTCATGGAAGCCCTCTTCGTCTCGCTCTTCGGAGGCGTCATCGGAGCGGTGATCGGCCTGGGAATTCCCTTTTCCATCCGCTTCTTCACCGCCTACAAGGTCCCCGTCTCCGGCTGGTCGGCCGTCATCGGTCTCCTGGCCTCATGCGCCGTGGGCGTCATCTTCGGCACGCTGCCCGCACAGCGCGCCGCCGCCATGGACCCCATCGAGTCCCTCCGCTACGAATAGCGAACCCCGTCCGGACGCTGCCGAACGGGGTTCTGCGCCAAGCCTGGACCCGGATTAGTGCAGGTGCACGCCTTTCGGCACCACCGCCAGCGCGATCTGCAGTTGCACGCCACCCGGCACATGGACGTTCCGCCGGCTCGCGGTGAATGTCGCTGACACCTGGCTGTGAATGCTGCTGTGCAGTGCCACTCCCGGTACGCCGCTGCGCTGCTCGCCCATCTCGCCCATCCCCATCGACTGCTGCGAGTTGTTCATGCCCGGCGTCGGTCCCATGGCTCCCCCGCCCATCGGGCCCTGACCGCCCATGGCGCCCCCTGCCTGCGTTGGACCCTCTCCCGGCGGCCCGCCGCTCGCGCTCTGCATGGCGGAGAGAGCCGGTTCCGACATGCCGATAATCGTTGCCTTAATGGGCAGTTCCTCGCCGCCCCTCACCCGGGCTTTGTCCAAAGTGACCGTGATCACCGAGTTGCTCTTGTGCTTCGAAGGTGTCGCCTGATCGACGTGCCCTTCCAGAACCGTATTGGCCGGCAGGGACTGCCCGTTCGGGAATCGGACCGTCTCCAGCAGCTTGGCTGTGAACGGCTCGCCCTTCTTTGCCTTCTTCGCATCCAGCGTTTTGGTCAGGCGCGCCTTCGCCTGTATTAGATGGATATTCGGCATGGCTGCCGCGCCGCCCGGACTCTGCGCGAATCCGGCTGCGCCACCGAGTACTGCCAGCGCCAGGCCGGTTCCCCATGCAACTGAACGATGAACCCATGTCCGCATACATTCCTCCTGATTTCGGCGCCGCGCCGCCATTCTCTTCCTACCGGGACGTCGCCAGTCCGGGCCGCGTTGCCCACACTGGTAAACTGAAAGCGAAGCAGTTCCACAGGAACGGCCGCGATTCCCTCATCACCCGTCGGGACTGCGCCGCATTTGAAGCGCGAGCCCGGGGGCCGCACGGCCGCCGGTTTCGGTTGCCGATCCCAGCCCTCCGTAACGAAACTACCACGGTATATCAGGAATAATCTTTGAGCAATATCCGCAACATCGCCATCATCGCCCACGTCGACCACGGCAAAACCACCCTGGTGGATGCTCTGCTCCGCCAGGCCGGTACCTTCCGCGCCAATGAAGCCGTTGCCGAGCGGGTCATGGACTCCAACGAGCTCGAGCGCGAGCGAGGCATCACCATCCTCGCCAAGAACACGGCTGTCTTCTACCACAACGAGAAGATCAATATCGTCGATACTCCCGGCCACGCCGACTTTGGCGGCGAGGTGGAACGCGCGCTGCGCATGGTCGATGGCGTAATGCTTCTGGTCGACGCCTCCGAAGGACCGCTGCCGCAAACGCGGTACGTGCTCTCCAAGGCGCTGGAAGCCAGGCTGCCTCCCATCCTGGTCATCAACAAGATCGACCGCCCCGATGCCCGTGTGCAGGAAGTCCTCAATGAGGTTTACGACCTCTTCATTGACCTGGACGCCTCCGAGGACCAGCTTGATTTCCCCGTTCTCTACACCAATGCGAAGCTCGGCCAGGCCAGCACCGATTACGCCTCACCCGGCGAGGACCTGCAGCCCCTGTTCGAAGCGATCCTTGCCACCATCCCCACAGGCAAAGGCGATCCGGACGGAGTGCTGCAGATACAGGTGACGAACCTGGACTACTCCGACTATCTGGGCAGGCTGGCGATTGCCCGCGTCTTTCAGGGAACGCTCCGCACCGGCGACGAAGTCGCCATCTCCAGGCGCGACGGCTCCCTGCAGAAGACGCGCATCACCAAGCTCTTCAGCTTCAGCGGCCTCCGGCGCGTCGATATCGAAGCCACCGAGATCGATGACATCGTGGCGGTTGCCGGCGTGGAAGGCATCACCATCGGTGAAACCATCACCAGTGTCGACAATCCCTCCCCGCTGCCGGCCATTGTGATCGATGAGCCGACCATCGCGATGCAGTTCTCGGTCAACAACTCTCCCATGGCAGGCCGCGAAGGCCAGTGGGTCACCTCTCGGAACCTGCGCGAGCGTCTGGAAAAGGAACTGCTCACCAACGTCTCCATCCGCGTGGAGGAGACGGGCAGCCCGGACAGCTTCAAGGTACTGGGCCGAGGCGAGCTGCAGCTCTCCATCCTGCTGGAAATGATGCGGCGTGAAGGCTACGAGCTGATGGTCGGCCGGCCTGAGATCGTGACCCGCGAAATCGACGGGAAGACGATGGAGCCGGTCGAACACCTGAGCATCGACATTCCCGAGAGCTTCGTCGGAACCGTGATCGAGCGCCTCGGGCCCAGACGCGGCGAAATGACGAAGATGCACAACCACGGCTATGGCCGCGTCCGTCTGGAGTTCCGGGTGCCATCGCGAGGGCTCATCGGACTGCGGTCGGAGCTGCTCACGGAGACGCGCGGCACCATCGTGATGAACTCGCTCTTCGACGGCTATATGCCCCATCAGGGACAGATTCCGCAGCGCCCAACAGGCGCTCTGGTTGCCGACCGGCCCGGTACCACCACGGCCTACGCTCTGGAGGGCCTGGAAGACCGCGGCGTGCTGTTCACACCGCCAGGCGTCGAAGTCTACGAGGGCATGATCATCGGCGAACACTCGCGGGACAACGATCTCGACGTCAACGTCGTCCGCGAGAAGAAGCTGACCAATATGCGGGCTTCGACCGCGGACGAGGCCATCCGGCTGGCTCCTCCGCGTCTGCTCAATCTGGAACAGGCCATTGAGTTCATCGCGGATGACGAGATGGTGGAAGTTACGCCGAAATCGCTGCGGCTGCGGAAGAAGATCCTGAAATCCAATCAGCGCCCCAGACGGAATACTCAGGGATAAGGAAGCTCCGGGGTTTCGGCCCCGGAGCACTTTCCATTATTTCCAGATTCGCAGGCTAAGGCAGGCGCAGAACAAGACCGGTGCTCAGCGTCTGGGGCCGGAAACCGGTATTGATGACCCGGCCCCACGAGTAATCCACGACCCGCCAATCCAGACGTGGAAAGACGGTCATATCCAGGCCGCCGTCCAAAGCCCACTCGGGACTGGATTTGTCGGTGTAGGCGATGCCCTCGCCCACCTTGACATGCGCTCCGCCCACCAGCGCCTCAGCGTAGGGCATGAGCGGCAGGACGTGGGGATGTAGCTGGATACGCGGACCGATCAGGCCGCTGTCCATCTTTGTCGCGCCGGAGCCGATGAACGATGCGCGCACGTCAATGCCGGCGCGCACAAACGGAACTCCCCAGTGGTCGTAATAGAGCCCAAAGGTGTCTCCGTATTTCCAGCCCACATTGGCATCGTTCAGGTTCGAGGCGCTGACGGCCCCGTAAATGGCGGTCTGTGCATTGGCAAAAAGGGCGCCTGCCATCATCAGTGCAAGCACAACCAGGACTCTCTTCATTCAGTGCTCTCCAAAATATCAGCAATAACAGCCAGGTCTGCTATCTCCCGCAGGCCACCACTCTATCTTAAGATGCCTTTACTCTGGGAGTTATCCTCAGGAAGGGCACAATGCGGACGCGCTGCCTCGAGCGCTTCAGAAGCGCACCCCGGAACTCACCACTATCTTTTCCGCGGGCCTATCGCAGGCGGAGCACCAGGCCGGTGCTGAGCATGGAAGGCCGGATGGTCCGGCCGACGCCGACAACTGAGCCCCAGGAGTATTCGGCCACGCGCCAGTCCAGCCGCGAGAAGAGGGTGACGTCCAAGCCGCCGGCGAGCTGAAAGATGCCTCCATATTCATCCATGTAGTTCATGCCCTGGCCAAGCCTGACGTGAGCTCCGCCTCCCAGCGCCTCGAAATAGGGCTTGAGCGGCAGCACATGCGGATGAAAGTGATACTGGATGTGAGGTCCCAGCAAGGCACTGTCCAGTGACTTATTTCCCGAACCCAGCAGCGATGCGCGAACATCCACACCTGCGCGCAAAAAAGGACTGCCCCAGCCATCGTGAAAGAGGCCGAACGTGCTGCCGTATTGCCAGCCGACATGGCCTACGTCGTAATTGGAACTGCTGACGGTTCCATAAATAGCCGTCTGCGCGGTCGCGCAGGTCACATAGGTCAAAGCAAGCGCAAACAGAACCAGGATTCGCTTCATCACTCGCGCTCCGTGCAACGAATTTGATCTCCCGGTAAAGACAGCAATGGCCGGCGGCCCCGTGAGTTCCGCCGGCCACCGTCTTCGAACGCTCTATCTTAAGCCGCTTTTCGGGCGGTGGGATTGATTCGATTTGATATCTCGGTAAGCAGGTGATCGGCGTGGCCCTCTTCCTTCAGCGTCTTGTCAAGAATTTCGGCGTCGGAATGCCTGCCCAGCAGGTGAGCCCACTGGCGAACGGTCCCGTAGATGGCCATTTCCATGTGCTCGACGCGCTGACCGGCGGAGATGAGAGCGGCATCGCGAACGTCGTCGTCGGCGGCATCTTTTACCATGTCTTCGGTTTCAGTAACCATGGCAGCCAGGGTTTTGCTTTTGACCGGCCTGGCTTCGCCGGCGATCTCGTTCAGAATGCCCTCAACCCGGATGACGTGCTCGCGGGTTTCCTTCAGGTGCGACTGGAAAGCCTGCTTCAGCTGTATATCCTTCGACTTCTCCATCATGGTCGGGAGCGCTTCGGTGATCTGATTTTCGATGGAGAGGAGCATCTGAAGCTGGTTGATGTAGAGCTTGCCGAGGTTGTCGAGGTTTGCGGAAAACACCTTCATGTTGATTCCTCCTTGTGCAGAGAGTGTGCTTGCGTCGAGGTGGGCGGACCACGGCGGCCCGGAGCGCGAATCCTCACCGCAGGCCCGAACTTGAATCCCGGCTCTGCAGTTAGGATGCGCGGCCCGGGGAGGCGAGGTGGCCTCAGTCCTCCGCCGCGCCGCGCTGCATCCTCACGAGTCCAGCTAGGCAGCCAGAGCCTCATCGAAGCGGATGAGGATCTTGTTGTAGCCGTCTTCCCGGCGGTCGAACTTCTCGTAGGCGTCGGGAGCCTCCTGGATGCCGATGTGATGGCTGACGATGCGGCCGGGATGAGCGCGGCCCTGTACGATCAGATCGCGGAGGTACTCGTTGTATTTCTTGACCGGGCACTGGCCCATGCCGATGGTGACTGCCTTGTCAAACAGCTCGCCGATGGGCAGTGGGTAGATGCCCTTTTTGCCCTGCTCGTCCTTCGCACCGGGGTCCGGGAACATGTAGACGCCAATGAGGCAAATGTTGCCGGCAGGGTTGACGATCTTCGCGCAGTGGTCGATGACCTGGCTGGCCTTTTCCCGGCGAGGATCGCTCTGGTCGTGGGCCTGGTAGCCGACGGCGTCAATGGCGCAGTCCACGCCGGTCAGCTTGTCGGCTTCGCGCGGGCGGAGGCTGGCCTGGAGCTGAGGGTTTTCGCGGCGCAGCTTTTTGATCTGCTCGACGGGGTCGCCTTCCTCGAAATTGATGGGGACAGCGCCCAGTTCGCGGGCCTTGTTGAGGCGGCTGCGGACGCGGTCGACGACATAGACTTCTGCGGCTCCGCGGATGATGGCGGAATGGGCAGCGAGCAGGCCGACGGGGCCGGCTCCGAAGATGGCGACGCTTTTGCCGGGCGTGACGGCGGCCAGTTCGGTGGCATGGTAGGCCGTGGGAAAGACATCGGAGAGGAGCAGGAAGTCGTCCTCCCACTTGTCGCCTGGCTCGCCGGGCAGCTTGAGGCAGTTGAAGTCGGCATAGGGGACGAGGACGTATTCTGCCTGGCCGCCCTGATAGGGTCCCATGCCGGCGTAGCCATAGGCGGCGTGCGGCTGCTGGTTCATGGTGAGGCAGGCGTGGGTATTGCCGCGATAGCAGTTGTGGCAGTAGCCGCAGGAGACGTTGAAGGGCAGGACGACGCGGTCGCCGGGCTCGATGCTGCGGACGGCGTCGCCGACCTCCTCGATGACTCCCATGATCTCGTGCCCGACGACGGTTCCCTTGCTGAGGGGAGTGCGGCCGTCGTACATGTGGAGGTCGCTGCCGCAGATGCCGGAGGTGGTCACGCGCAGGATGGCGTCCATGG
>JAJZJJ010000091.1 GCA_021810175.1 Acidobacteriota bacterium
GAGCAACCGTCCCTGCTCCAGCGTCAGCCGCGTCAGCGGGCTCCCGCCAATCGCCACAAACCGGTGCCGAACCTCCTCCACCACCGCCGCAGGCATCGGACGTCCGCTCACCACGTTCTTCAGGTATTCAGGAATCTCTTCCGCCGCATCCGGCGTGCCGTGCGCCAGCAGCAGAATCGCCGCGCGCTCAGCCATGCTGCGTCTCCTGTGCATACTCACGCACAAACTTCACCACCGCCTGCACGTTCTCTACCGGCGTTCCCGGAACAATCCCATGCCCCAGGTTGAAAATATGTCCGGGCCGCCCGCCCGCCTTCGCCAATATATTTCTCACACGGTTACGAATCAGATCCGGCTCCGCGAACAGCGTGATCGGATCCAGGTTCCCCTGCACCCCGCAGCCGTAATCCAGCCGCCGCCATGCATCGTCCAGCGGAGTCCGCCAGTCCAGCCCCAGCACATCCGCGCCCGTCTCCTTCATCGCCGGCAGCAGCGACGCCGAATCCACCCCGAAGTAAATCACCGGCACGCCCATCGCCTGCACCTCGCGCACCAGCGTCGTCGTTATCGGCAGCACGAACTCGCGATAATCCTCCACGCACAGCGCGCCCACCCAGCTGTCGAAAATCTGGATCACGTCCGCGCCGCCTTCCACCTGCTGCCGCGCGTAATCCCTGAGCACCGTCGCCAGCTTCTCCAGCAGCAGCCGCCACGCCTCCGGCTGGCGATACATCATCCGCTTCGTCTCGATGTAATTCCGCGAGCCGCCGCCCTCGATCATGTAACTGGCCAGCGTAAACGGCGCGCCCGTAAATCCGATCATCCCCAGCGCGTCCTTGAAGTGCGCCGCCACCCGCTCAATCGCCTGCGCCACATAAATCAGCTCGTCCGTCCGATCTGTACGCAGTCGCACCACATCCTCGGCCGTCCGCACCGGCTGGTGAATCACCGGCCCTTCGCCCGCCTGGAACTCGAACCCCAGCCCCATGCACTCCAGCGGCAGCAGCAAATCGGCAAAGATAATCGCCGCGTCCACATCCAGCTTCTCCGCCGCGGTGATCGTCACCTCTGCCGCCAGCTCCGGCCGCTTGCAGATCTCCAGCAGCGAGTGGTGCTTCCGCACCGCCATGTACTCGGCCATATACCGCCCCGCCTGCCGCAGGAACCATACCGGCGTCCGGTCCACAGGCTGCCGCAAACACGCCCGCACAAACCGGCTCGCACTCGATACCGGCATCTGTTCTGAGCCTGCGCCGCCCTCTGTCACTGCAGTTTTCAATACCTTTTCGTCAGACATAACTTAGCCCAAGGTTAGCACCCGGAAACCATCTCCACTTGTGCTCCCCCGCACAACCACTTCACGCCCTGAACAAAAAGGCCGCCAGTTTCCCGGCGGCCTCTGCTCCGGCCAATCGCGCTACTGCATCTCCTTGTTCTCGTGCTTTTCTTTCTTCTTCGCCCACGGCTGGTACGTCAGCTTCACGTTCTTGCCCAGCACCCACTTGTCATACCAGTTGAACCAGTACTGGTAACGGTCGCGAATGTACGTCGGTCGCGTGAACCCATGCCACTGCTGCGGATACACGATCAGCGCCGAAGGCACATGCAGCGTCTGCAGCGCCTCATACATCTGCTCGCCGGCCTCCAGCGGCACGTTGAAGTCGCTCGTCCCGCCCATGAACAGCGTCGGCGTATGGATCAGATTCGCATGGAAGAACGGATACCCGATCTTGATGTATCGCTGCACGTTCTCCCACGGCACGCCCAGCTCATAGTTGTACTGGTTGATGTACTCGTCCACGCCGTACAGCACGAACGGATCGCCCGTCCCCGCGCCCGCCGTCGCCGCCTTGAACTCGTTCGTGTGCGCGATCATGTAATCCGTCGTGATGGCGCCGTAACTCCAGCCGCCCACGCCCATGCGGTTCCGATCCGCGATCCCTTCCTGGATCATCTTGTTCACGCAGGCCTCGATATCCTGCACTTCCAGCACGCCCCAGTTCGCCCAGATCGCCTTCTGGTAAGCGATCCCGCGCCCGTTGCTGCCCCGGTAATTCACATTCAGCACCGCGTAGCCGCGCGCCGCAAACAACTGCCGCATCGGCGAAAACTCGTGTGCATCCTGCCCCTGCGGCCCGCCGTGAATCCACAACAGCATCGGATACGGCTTCTTCGCCCCGGCATCATCCGGCAGCGTGATCAACCCATCCACGCGCGTACCGGCTTTGCTCGTCGCGTCCATATTCTCGGCCTTGGCCAGCACCAGCTCTGAGAGCAGCTTGGCATTCTGGTGTGTCAGTTGCCGCAGATGCCCGTCGCTCAGCGCGAACACCTCGCCCGGCGTCGTGTCCGTCGTCCAGAGCACGGCCTCATGTCCGTCTTTGCCCGAGTGGCCCCACGACACGCCCTCGCTGTCCACCAGACGCGTCACCGCGTCCGTCGCCACGTCAATGCTCGCCGGATACCGGTTCCGATCATCCGTCACCAGCGCAAGAATGTGCTTGCCGTCCGGCGTCCACTGCGGCTCATGTATCGGACGGTCAAACTCCGCCGTCAACACTTTCGCGGGCCCGCTCCCATCGGCTGCAATTACCGCCAGCCGATTCTCCTGGTACTGCCAGTACTTCACATGCCCGCCGCGCAAAAACGCGATTTCCTTCCCATTCGGAGACCACGCCAGCGGCCCCGTGTCCTCGCCCGTGTAGTGCGTCAGTTGCTTCGGCTCCGACCCCGCCTTCGCCGCCACCACAAACACGTCTGTGTTGATATTCCGCTCCGGCTCCGCCGTGTGATTGCTCACAAATGCAATCTCTTTCCCATCCGGCGACCACACCCCGTCCTGCTCGTCATACTTCTCGCCGGCCGTCAGCTTCTCCATCTTGCCCGTCGCAATGTCATACAGATAAAGAAATGTGTGCGACGTCGCCGTGATGTATCCCTTGACATCCTGCTTGAACAGGTAGCGAGTAATCACAATCGGCGCAACGTACTTGTGTTCCTTCGCATCGTTGAACGCGTTCGCGCTCACAATCCGGCCCACGTGCACCGTCAGCAGCAGTTGCTTTCCATCTGGAGACCAGCGATACGCCTGAATCGTGCCGTCCTTCTTCTTCACGTCCGTCAGTTGGTGCGCCTCGCCGCCGTGCCGCGGCAGCACCCACACCTGCGTGCCTTCGGCTTTGCCCTTCCGCCCGGACAAGAACGAAATATACTGCCCATCCGGGCTCCACTCGGGCTCGCTCACCGACCCGTTGTATCCGTACGTCAGCTGAATGTCCTGCTTCCCATCCCAGCTCACCATCCACAACGTGGTGATGTGATCATCCTTCTTCATATCCGTCGTCCGGACCGTGTACAGCACCCACTTCCCGTCCGGCGACACTTTCGGGCTCCCCACATCCTTCACGCGAAACACATCGTTTAAGGTCATCAGATGGGGCTTCACGGCAGTCTGCGCGATCACTGGAGCAACTGGCGCAAACGCCAGGGACAAAAGCAGAAATCCAACTCTCGTTCTAAGCATGGCTGGCAGTATATTCCAAAAACCGGTGAAGACTCTGTGAGGACGCCCGCCTGCTCTCAAGGCAGTCCACACTTGTCAATCACCGGCAAAGCCTCCAAACCTTCGCAGACGCTCTCAACTCAATACGGAGCATCGAAGGCTGAAGACTAGGGACTGAAGACTGCGTACTGGGGACTGAGAACTGGCGGCGATGCTGCTCACGCCAGCGCCTTCGGAATCGCCTCTTCCCACCGGCCCTGCGCCTTCAAAATCAGCTCCACCACCTCCCGCGCCGCACCCTTGCCGCCCGCCGCCCGCGTCGTGTAGTGGCAAATCTCCTTCAGCTCCACCGCCGCATTCGCCACCGCCACCGCCAGCCCTGCCCGCCGCGCCAGCGCCATATCCGGCAGATCATCGCCCAGAAAAGCTGTCTCTTCTTCGGTCACGCCCGCCTCTTCCAGGCATTCCTCAAAAGCCGCCGTCTTCGTTGCCTGCCCCAGGTACACAAATCGCACCCTCAATTCGTTGGCGCGCTGCTGCACCGCCGGAGACCGCCGCCCGGTAATGAACCCCGTATCAATTCCCATGATGCTGGCCAGCTTCAGCGCCAGCCCATCCTGCGAATCGAACGCCTTCAGCTCACCCACTCCGCCCCCGGGCAATGAGACCAGGCACACTTCCCCGTTGGTCAGCGTCCCATCCACATCCATCAAAAACAGCTTGATCTTCTTCGCCCGCTCCAGCACTTCGGAGCCCGGCTTCCATGTCTCCTGCATAGCTGCCATTGTAGTTGCCAGTAGCCTGTCCACATTTGCCGATTGTCAGTGGTGAGCAAAGGCTCCAAACCTTTGCCAGCAATTTCAACTTAATACTGAGGACTGAAAACCGGGGACTAGGGACTTTGGACTGACAACTGGGGACTATGAAGTGGCGCCCATCCCCTCCCTCATGCATAATGGCATCGCAACGAAATCGACCCAGCGAGCGCTCTCTCCATGAAACTTCTTCTTCCGGCGCGTCTACGCACCGCCCTTTTTGCCGCAGCCATTCTGATATCGCTACCACCTGCCGCCCTCGCGCAGACCTACGTCACCCCCACCACCAACAATCCGCCCCACTATGGCCCCTGGAACGCCATCTTCCTCCAGGGCGGCATCGGCCTCAACTACCCCATCGAGGAGCACGACACCGTCCAGATGGCCAGCGCCCCCTGGACCCTCTATGCATGGATCCAGCCCAACCTCCCGCTCACCGAGCCAGCGCTCATTGGCGGCCTCGGCTCCACCGCCGACGAATACTCCCGCATGCTCGCCGCCTCGAGCAATGCCGTCATCCTCTGGGACGGCCCCGACAATTCCCTCCGCTTCCCGCTGCCCGCCGGAACCATCATCACGCCCGGCTCCTGGCACTTCATCGCGGCCACCTTCGACGGCGACAAGACCTTCCGCGTCTACTTTGATGGCTCCCTCGCCGGCTCCGGAACCCTCCTGCTCGGCAGCGTCAAACCCCAGATCTCGCTCGCGCCCGCCAATCACCTGCCCGCCGGCTTCGCGCACTACGGCGGCAAAGTCGAAGGCTTCACCCTCCTGCGCCACGCCCTCAGCGCCGGCGACCTCGCCACTCTCGCCCACCAGCGCAAGCACCTCGACATTGTCGACTTCTTCCGCGGCTCCAAGGACTGGCCCATCCAGAGGTTTCAGTGGACCGGCTACCGCGAACCCCAAAGCCCGCAGCAGGAACCCCACAGCAAAGCGCCGTTTTCCAAACCCGTCGCTCAACCCCTGCCCGCGCATCGCCCGCGGCTCACGCCCACCGGCCACAACACCTGGACCATCGGCGACTGGTACCTCCAGGCCGCGCCCAAAGTTGACGCCACCGCCGCCCAGATCGGCGCTCCGGGCTTCAGCACCGCCAGCTGGCTCGCCGCAACTGTCCCCGGAACCGTCCTCACCACCATGGTCGATCGCGGCATCTACCCCAATCCTTATTACGGCCTCAACAACATGGCCATCCCCGAGTCCCTCAACAAACAGGACTACTGGTACCGCACCACCTTCCCCACTCCCAGATCCGCGCGCAACCGCCAGTTCACCCTCACCTTTAACGGCATCAATTACGTCGCTCACGTCTGGCTCAATGACCATTCCCTCGGCTCCATCAAAGGAGCCTTCATTCGCGGCATCTTCAACGTCACCGCCGACCTCAAACCCTCCGGCGAAAACGTCCTCCTCGTCCACGTCGATCCGCCCTTCCATCCCGGCATCCCGCAAGAGCAGTCCGTCCTCGGCGGCCCCGGTGCAAACGGCGGCATAATGGAGCTCGACGGCCCAACCTTTATGGACACCGAGGGCTGGGACTGGATTCCCGCCATCCGCGACCGCGACACCGGCATCTGGCAACAGGTCACCCTCCACGCCACCGGCAGCGTCCACATAGGCGATCCACAGATCATCACCACCCTGCCCGACCTGCCCAGCCGCACCCTCGCCGACGTCCGCATCAACGCCCCCCTCAATAACGACTCCAGCTCACCCGTCCACGCCACCCTCAGCGCCAGCTTCCAGGGCGTCTCCATCAGGAAATCCGTCACCCTCCCGCCCGGCGAAACCACCGTCTCGTTCACTCCCGCCGAATACCCCCAGCTCGCCATCCACAATCCGCACCTCTGGTGGCCCAACGGATACGGCAAGCCCAACCTCTACCGCCTCACGCTCACCGTCTCCACCGGTCGCACTGTTTCAGACACAAAGCAGCTCCACTTCGGCATTCGCGAGGTCAGTTATGTCCTCGGCCTCATGACTCCCGACGGCCAGCTCAAGCAGTTCATCTATGACCCCTCTCGCGGCGATGTTGCCGCCGCGCCCGTCATCAACCTCACCCACCGCGGCATCCTGCAGGTCCCGCCGCAAAGCCCCTACCCCGCCTTTTATCCGGCCAAATACCGCAGCGATTGGAACCAGTGGGTCGAGTCCGTCACTCCCGCCGGCTTGCACTCGCCGGCCCTGCGCCCCGCGCCCGCTGACTACGCCGGAACCCGCACCTTCCTCGTCCTCATGGTCAACGGCGTCCGCATCCCCGCCCGCGGCGGCAACTGGGGCATGGACGACGCCATGAAGAACGTCTCCCAGGCCCACCTCGAACCCTACTTCAAGCTCGAACAGAAGGCCGGCATCGACATCATCCGCAACTGGCAGGGCCAGGACACTGAAAAGACCTTCTACGACCTCGCTGACAAATACGGCATCATGATCTGGAACGACTTCTGGGAATCCACACAGAACTGCAATATCGAGCCGGAAAACCCAGCCCTCTTCCTCAAAAATGCCCGCGACGTCATCCTCCGCTTCCGCAATCACCCCTCCATCGTGGCCTGGTGCGGACGCAATGAAGGCGTCCCCCAGCCCATCATCAACACCGGCCTCGATAAGCTCGTTCGCACCCTCGACGGCACTCGCTACTACACAGGCAGCTCCAACCAGGTCAACCTCCAGGTCAGCGGCCCATACCAATGGCAGAATCCGGTTCTCTACTACACCAAACTCAACCGCGGCTTCTCCATGGAAACCGGCACACCCTCCATGTCCACCCTCGAATCCTTCAAGGCGTGGACCCCCAAGCCCGACCAGTGGCCCATCGACGACGTCTGGGCCTACCATGACTGGCACCAGGGCGGAAACGGCAACACCCATCCCTTCATGGCAGCCATCCAGGCCATGTTCGGCGCGCCCACCAGCCTCCCCGACTTCGAACGCAAGGCCCAGATGCTCAACTACGTCGACCACCGCGCCATCTTCGAAGGCATGGACGCCCATCTCTGGCAGCCCAACAGCGGTCGCCTCCTCTGGATGACCCATCCCGCCTGGCCCAGCAATATGTGGGAGATCTACAACTACGACTACAGCGCCCAGGCCTCCTACTACGGCGTCAAGGAAGCCCTTCAGCCCCTCCACGTCCAGCTCGATCTCTCCAACGGAAACGTGCAGGTCCTCAACACCACCCTCCACTCCTACCCATCCCTCACCGTCGCCGTCCACGCGTACTCGCTCACCAATCAGCCGCTCTTCCAGCAGGTGCCCACGGCTCAGGTAGCCAGCCCCTCCAACCGCGTCGTCAAAGCCTTGACCATCAGCCTCCCCGAGTATGAAGCCAGGGCCCAGGGCGTCGCCCTCATCGAGCTCACCCTCACCACACCCTCCGGCAGGCTCCTCTCGCGCAACCTTTACTGGCTCGCCGCCGATATGGCCGACTATCGCGCCCTCGACCGCCTGCCCCAGGCCACCATCACCGCTTCCGCCTCCTGGACCCATGCCAAGGGCTCCGACACCGTCACCGTCCACCTCCAGAACACCGGCTCCGATGTCGTCCTCCAGCAGAAGCTCACCCTCCTCGACGCCTCCGGACATCGCATCCTCCCGGCCTACTACAGCAACAACTACGTTTCCCTGCTCCCCGGCGAAAGCCGCACCGTTACCATTCAGTACCCGGCCACGGCTGCCACTTCCGCCCCGCACATCACCCTCCGTGCCTGGAACCTTACCCAGCGCTCCATCCCCGTCGCGACGCAGTAGCCGCACACGATCCGCTCCCAGTTCTCCGTTGGCAACCTACGACCGCCAACTGGGGACTGGGGGCTGAAAACCGGCAACTCCCCTCTGTGTTAGCTTGAAAAAAGGAAAGGGGTGGCCATCTGCCGCCCCCGATCTATCTCTATGCCGCCATCGCCGAACCTGTTTTCACCGGATAACTCGCAAGGCTCGGTTTCCCATTCCAGCTCGGCTCCCCCCTGGCTCGTCCGCGCCGAGTTCTTCCTTCGCGTCATGGTCCGCCTCTACGTCGGCGTCGTCGTCCTCGCACTGCCCTGGACCCATTTCTGGACAGACAACCGCCTGCTCCTCTACTACGCACCACTCGCAAAAATTGCGTTCAGCGGCATCACCCGCGGCCTCGTTTCCGGCCTCGGCATCTTGAATGCCTGGATTGCGCTCTCGGAAGCCATTCACCACCATGAAAGATGAACCTATGTCGAATGATGAACTCATCCCCCTGGACCCTCCTCAGCCGCTCGCCTCTGCTCCGCTGGCCTACGAAAATCCCGGCTTCCTCAACAGCTCCGACGGCCGCATCGTACGCATCCTCGCCGAATACTCC
>JAJZJJ010000092.1 GCA_021810175.1 Acidobacteriota bacterium
TGCTGCTGGAGAGTTTTCCAGTGCACAAGCGCGGGCAGGCGATGGCGGTCTATGGGATGGGGATCATTGTGTCTCCGCTGATTGGGCCGCTGGTCGGTGGATGGATCACAGACAATTTCACATGGCGATGGATTTTTTATGTGAACGTACCGGTGGGGATTCTGGCGCTGGTGATGATCCATACATTTGTGCAGGATCCTCCGTACCTGAAGAGGCAGAAGCGCGTGACCATGGATTACTGGGGGCTGGGCTTCCTTACGCTCGCGCTGACGACGATCCAGGTGGTGCTGGACAAAGGGCAGGAGGCGGACTGGTTCGGTGCGGAGTGGGTGCGGTGGTTTGTCGTAATTGCGGTAGTGGCAGCGGCGGCGTTTATCGTACGGGAGCTGCGAACGGACAAGCCGCTGGTAAACCTGAGGATATTGGCAAACAGGAATCTGGCGACGGGGACATTCCTGATAGGGCTGCTGGGCGTCATTATCTATGGCACGACGACGCTGCTGCCGTTGTTTCTGCAGGATCTGATTGGCTACAACGCATATAACAGCGGACTGGCGGTTGCGCCGCGGGGCATTGGGGCGATGCTGTCGATGATATTGGCGGCGCGGCTGATTACGTGGGTGGATGAACGGATACTGATTACGATTGGCATGGTGATCCGAGGGATTTCGCTGCTGATGCTGGGGCACCTGAATTTGTTGGCTGGGATGGACAACGTCATGTGGCCGAATATAGTCAATGGATTTGCGAATGGATTCTTGTTCGTGCCGCTGACAACGATGACGGTGAAGACGCTGCCGCGGGAGCTGATGGGAGCGGGGACGGGACTCTACAATCTGCTGCGAAACATGGGGGCGAGCTTTGGAATTTCGATGGTGACGACGTTGCTGGTGCGCGGGGAACAATTACACCAGAACACGCTGGCGGCGCATCTGGCGGGAACGAATCCTATGTATATGGAGAGGCTGCATGCGCTGGCGCGGTATCTGAGCGTGCAGAGCGGCGCGGCTGGATTGCCGGAGGCGATGGGCGAGATTTACCGGAATCTGCTGCAGCAGGCGATGCTTTCCTCCTATATAGGCGATTTTCGATTGCTGGGTTACCTGAGCTTTTTGTGCATTCCGTTCCTGCTGTTGTTCCGTAACGAGAGCGGTTCGCGGCGGAAAAGGATGCAGGAAGCCGCGGTGGAATAGAGCAGGGCAGGATTGGGGCGGGGACCGCAAGCGGTGGTACTCTCCAAAATGAATATGAAGTTTTTTCGAACGATCGGCGCGCTCGCAATGGGCCTGGCGCTTTGCATTCCAGCGGCTCATGGCCAGTCGACGAAACTGTTTCAACCTTCGGCGAAGCAGATGCAGTCGATCCGGAAGATGCTGGCCGGAGAGAAGCCGCAAACCAAGACAGCGGCAAAGCCGAGAACGCTGTTGCCGGCGCGGTTTGGCGGATGGGCGCGCGGAGCGGTGCGCGCGGTGAAGCCGGCCGCGGAGAATGCGGCCGCGCTGAAGGAATTCGGATTCAAGCGCGGCGAGGAGGCGGAGTACTCGCGCGGTGCCGACAAGGTTGCCGTGCGGGTGATGGAGTTTCCCGATGCGACGGGCGCGTACGGTGCGTTCACTATGTTGCGTACTTCGGGGACGAAGACGGTGCGGATTGGTCCGAAAGAGCCTGTGAAGGTTGCATCGAACAGCGGGAAGGACCATGAGAAACCGCAGGCGGTTGTGCCGCCGCTGACCTATTTCAACGGGGCATACGCGGGAGATCACTTCCTGTTCTGGAAGGGCGATCTGCTGGTGGATGCGACCTTTGCGCAGCCTGTAGAGGGCGAGATGGCGGAGACGCAGAGTCTGGAAGCCGCGTTGCCGCAGACGATGGGGACCAAGGGCATTGCTCCAGTGCTGCCGGAGCAGTTGCCGATGGAAGGGCTGGATGCAGGCAGTGTGCGCTATGCCATAGGGCCCGCGGGTTATCAGCAGGAGGGCGGCGTGCTGCCTTCCGCGGTGATGGATTTCGACACCGACGCCGAAGTTGTGATGGCGCGCTATGGCAAGGGAACTCTGACGCTGATTTCGTATCCGACACCGGAGATTGCACAGGCGAGGGAAGCCGCGATTGCGAGTGTGCTGAAGAGCGGCGTGGTTCCGGGTCCGAAGGAGGCCGAGCGGGTCAAGCGTGCGGGTCCGCTGGTGGCGATGACGAGCGGCGGCTTCACGGGCGCGGAGGCTGATGCACTGCTCAAGCGCGTGCACTTTCAGGGCACGGTGTCGTTTGATCAACTAAAGCCAGAGGAGAGCGAAGTCGCGAAGACGGCGAAGCTGTTGGTTGGCATTGCGTCGCTGACTGTGATCCTGGGGCTGGCGGCGATTCTGCTGGGATTTTTCCTGGGCGGCGGCCGCGCGTTGTATCGCGTGATGCGGGGGAAGCCGGCATCGAGCGTGACGGATGAAGAGTTCATTGCGCTGGATTTGAACAAGCCGCCAGCAGTCCGTGGTGAAACGGCCAGAGATAAGGCGGCGGGGGAGTAAGCGGCGAGGGCCGGGCAGATTCGAGTGGAGTGGTCCGTGAATTGCACACGATTCAGTGCAGGCGGAGGGCTAAGCAGTGTTCTTTGAGGCGGGTAGCGCTGGAATCGCGCAAGTGTGAAGCGAACAAAAGGAGAAAACCAAGCGTAGGATCAAGGAATATACCGTCTCCGTAAGTGTAAACAAATCAGCGTGTTGCAAATGCCGGGATTTTACCTTGACACTGATTTGGCCCGCCCATAGTATTTCGCCAGAAAGTTCTGATGGTTTTGCCTCCGTTGGAACTATTCTCCCTAAAGTGAAGAGGCCGCCCTGTTGCCGGGCGGCCTTTTCCTTTTTGTAGGGTGTTTTTTCAGGGATTTACGGGTTTTATGGCGGTTGTTTTTGGGATAGGCCGCCATGGGAGAGACGACGAATGAAACTTCTGCGAGTAGTGGCTGTTTCTGTTCTCTTTTTTGCGCCGGCATTGGTGGCGCAGACGACGCATGGGGTGGCGCTGGATCATATCGATCATGCGGTGAAGCCGGGCGACAACTTTTACCAGTATGCGAACGGCGCATGGATGGAGAAGACTGTGATTCCTCCGGACCGCGTGGCGGTGGGTGGATTTTCGATTGTGATGGACCGCACGAACAAGCGTGTGGCCGGGATCATTGAGAGCGCCGAGAAGGCGAATGCGGCGTCCGGAACGAACGAGCGGAAGATTGCAGACCTGTACCACTCGTACATGGACACAAATGCCATTGACGCCGAAGGGCTGAAGCCACTGCAGCCGATGATGGAGCAGATTGCCGCGATCCATACGCGAGAGCAACTGGCGCGCGTGCTGGGCGAGACGCTGCGGGCGGATGTGGACCCGATGAACAACACGAATTTTCACACGTTGAATTTGTTTGGGTTGTGGGTGGGACCGGACTTCAACGATTCGGCGCACTACACGGCGTACCTGCTGCAGGGCGGATTGGTGCTGGCGAATCGCGCGTACTACCTGGATGCTTCAGCGTCCATGGAGAAGATTCGGGAGGCATACCAGCGACACATCGCGACGATGTTTACGCTGGCGGGATTTGACGATGCGGCGGAGCGCGCGGCGCGGGTGTATGCGCTGGAGGACGCGATTGCTAAGGTGCAATGGTCGCTGGCGGAGAACGAGAACATTCACAAGGCGAACAATCCGTGGACGCTGAAGGATTTTGAGGCGAAGGCTCCGGGGCTGAACTGGAAGACGTACTTTGAGGCGGCGGACCTTGGGCATCAGCGGTCGTTTATTGTGTGGGAGCCGTCGGCATTTGCGGGCGAAGCGGCGCTGGTGGCGAAGACGCCGCTGGCGACGTGGAAGGACTGGCTGCGCTTTCACCTGATTGAGGAGAATGCGAGCGCGCTGCCGCACAAGATGGCGGCGGAGGAGTTCGACTTTTTTGGGCGGACGGTTTACGGGCAGCAGGAGCAGAGACCGAGGAGCCAGCGCGGGGTGATGCTGGTGAACGCCGTTCTGGGTGATGCGGTGGGCCAGATTTACGCGCGGAAGTATTTCCCCGCGGCGGAGAAAGCAAAGGTGCAGGCGCTGGTGGAGAACCTGATCGCGGTATATCACAAGCGGCTGGAGGCAAATACGTGGCTGGCGCCTTCGACGAAGGCCGAGGCGATCAAGAAGCTGGGGACTCTACGGGTTGGCGTGGGGTATCCGGACACATGGCGGAGCTATGCAGGGTTGGAGATCAAGCGGGACGATTTGATGGGGAACCTGATGCGGGCGAGCCTGTTTGATTATCACTATGAATTGTCGCGGATTGGGACGCCGGTGAATCGCAGCGAGTGGTCGATGGAGCCGCAGACGGTGAATGCGGTGAATCTTCCGCTGGATAACGGGTTGAATTTTCCGGCAGCGATTCTGCAGCCGCCGTTCTATGATCCGAAGGCGCCGGATGCATTTAACTATGGTGCGATCGGGTCGGTGATCGGGCACGAGATTTCGCACACCTTTGATGAAGAAGGATCGACGTTTGACGCCGAAGGACAGGTGCGGAACTGGTGGACTCCGGCAGACCGGGCGCATTTTGAGAAGGTGACGGCGGAGCTGGCGAGGCAGTATGACCAGTACGAGCCGTTCCCGGGCGTGTTTGTGAACGGCAAGCAAACGATCAACGAGGACATTGCCGACCTGGCGGGTCTGAGGGATGCATATGAGGCGTATCACCTGTCACTGAAGGGCAAGAAGGCACCGGTGGTGGATGGCCTGACCGGAGACCAGCAGTTCTTCCTGGCGTTTGCGCAAAACTGGGCGACGAAGATGCGCCCCGGGGCGCTGCGGGCGCAGATTGTGAATGATCCCCATGCGCCAGCCATGTACCGGGCGGAGACGGTGCGGAATATCAACGCATGGTACAAGGCGTTTGATGTGAAGCCGGGAGACAAGCTGTATCTGCCGCCGGACAAGCGAGTGCGCATCTGGTAGATGTCGCGCGGCCAGCGAACCGCGCCCGTTGCGCACTTTGCAGTCTCTCGTTGGCCCGGTGCGTGAGGGGTGTCCGCAGCTTCGCGCACTACTTTATGAGTGAGCAGGGAAGAAAGCCACTCGGAGGCGGGTGGCTTTTTCTTTGGCGCAAAGTAAGGATGCGGAATTTCACCGGCGCCGGCGCGAAGGGCGCTGTGCACAGCGGATCAGGGAGGTGGTGATGGCTTCGGATTCGGTACAGCAGAAGATGTATGGGTTGAAGACGGCGAGCAGGGCGCAGCGCGTGGTGCTGGCTGTGTGCGGGTTGACGTGGCTCGCCGTGGCGTGGTGGCTGCTGATAGCGGGCGGTATCGGCCAGGCGGGAGTTTGGTTTGGACAGAGCTGGCAAGCGGGGAATCCTGCGCGGCGATGGATACTGGCGATTTGTCTGACGGTGGATTGCCTTCGTCTATTGCTGACAGAGTTTGTGTTTCTGAAGCGTGGAGTGAGCTGGAAGGAAGTCTTTACGGTTGCGCCCTGGCTGCTGGTTATCTTTCTGTTGCTGGTTTTAACCGGCGGCAGGAATCAGCACGGGGCCGGCGCAGGGCTGGTCATCGGGGTGGTACTGTTTGCTTTTGGCTCGTGGATGCATACGCAGTCCGAATGGACCCGGCATGTGTGGAAAGAACAGCCGAAGCATCGTGGGCGGCTATACACGGGGAGTTGGTTCCGGTACACGCGGCACCCGAATTATCTGGGCGATCTGATCTTGTTTTCAGGGCTTTGCCTGATGACCGGGGTGTGGGTGAGCGCAGCGATTCCGGTGGTGATGCTGGCGGGTTTTGTGTTTGTGAATGTTCCGATGCTGGATGCGCATCTGCGCGGGCACTACGGGCAGGAATTTGAAAAGTATGCACGACGGACGAAGAAGCTGATTCCGTTTGTGTATTGAGGGACTGGTCTCACCCCGCGTTGGACTCTCAGCCCACTCAAGCCAGCAAACAGCTGGCTTGAATGGGACATCCCGGCGTGTGGTTGTGATCAGAGGATGGAGAGCTGCTTCGCGGTTTTGACGATGATGTCGAGGGCCTGATCGAGCTGGGCGCGGTTGTGCTCGCTGGTCATGATGGTGCGGATGCGGGCTTTGCCTTCCGGGACGGTGGGGAAGGCGATGCCGGTGGCCATGACGCCCGCGTCGAAGAGGGCGCGGGAAAAGTCCATGGTGAGACGGCCGTCGCCGATGATGATGGGGGTGATGGGGGTTTCGCTGGCGGGTGTGGTGCGGCCACCGGTGTCGAAGCCGGCGGCGGTGAGCTGCTCTTTGAAGTAGCGGGTGTTGTCCCAGAGGCGCTGGATGCGTTCGGGCTCGTTCTCAAGAATGTCAAAGGCGGCGATGCAGGTGGCGGCGACCGATGGCGGATGCGAGGTGGAGAAAAGGAACGGGCGCGCGCGATGGTAGAGGTAGTCGATGAGATCTTTGGAGCCGCAGACGTAGCCGCCGAGGGCGCCGATAGCCTTGGAGAGTGTGCCGACCTGGACGTCGACGCGTCCGTGGCAGTGGAAGTGATCCACGGAGCCGCGGCCGTTGCGTCCGAGGACGCCGGAGGCGTGGGCGTCGTCGACCATCATGATGGCGCCGTATTTTTCGGCGAGGTCGCAGAGCTTGTCGACGGGGCCGATGTCGCCGTCCATGGAGAAGACGCCATCGGTGATGATGAGCTTATGGCCGGGCTCGTTGGCGACTTCCTTGAGGAGTTCTTCGGCGTGGGCGACGTCTTTGTGGCGGAAGACCTTGATTTTGGCTCGTGAGAGGCGAGCGCCGTCGATGATGGAGGCGTGGTTGAGCTCGTCGGAGATGATGAAGTCTTCCTTGCCGAGGATGGCGGAGACGGTTCCGGCGTTGGCGGTGAAGCCGCTCTGGAAGACGACGCAGGCTTCGACATTTTTGAAGCGGGCGATTTTTTCTTCGAGCTCCATGTGGATTTTCATGGTGCCGGCGATGGTGCGGACAGCGCCGGAGCCGACGCCGTAGTCTTTGATGGCCTGGATGGCGGCCTCGCGGAGTTTGGGGTGGTCGCAAAGGCCGAGGTAGTTGTTGGAGGCGAGGTTGATAACGTGCTTACCGTCGTAGGTGCAGACGGGTGCCTGAATGTCGTCGAGGATGCGGAGGCGGAAATGGGTGCCTTTGCGGCGGAGTTCGTCGAGCTGATCGGTGAGGTAACGGAGTTGCGGGCGCTCGGATAGAGTGTTAGCCATAACGGGATATCGTACCGCAACTGGACAAAAGGGGTCATAAACAAAGGCTGGGCATGGGATTGGCGACGTTTTATGATGCAAGGATGAGGCGGGGGCGAGCCCGGCGCATGGCCGCCCGTATACAATACGGGCAGACAACTCTACGCGGTGCAGGAAGCAGAGATTTTACGAATGATTCGGCAGTTTTTTGAGGGCGCTGAAGAGCGCAAGTGGGGCGCGAAGTTTACGACAGCGCTTCTGACGATTCTGATGCTCCTTTCGTACACGGCTGCCCACGCGCAGCAGGTGACCCGGACCCAACTGGATACGAGTGCGCAGAACGGGAAGCTGACGTTTTCGGCGCGGGTTTCGGACCTGACGAGCGCGCCGCTGGAGACCGGTTCCGTGAGCTTTGAGACGGCGAAAGGTTCGCTGGGTTCGGCGTTTGTAGAGAATGGGAGAGCGTGGCTGACGGTGAGCTCGCTGCCGCCGGGCGTGAACCAGGTGACGGCGGTGTATCATCCGGCGACGACAGACTATGTGGCATCGGAGTCTTCCCCGGTAGCGGCTGCGAACCCGAGTACGACCTCGACGGTGCCGAGCTTCAATGTAACGGCGAGCCCCACGTCGGCGACGGTGACGGCAGGAAGCTTCGCATCGATTCAACTGACGGTGAATTCGGTGAATGGCTTTGACGGCACGGTGGACCTTTCGTGCTC
Organism: Acidobacteriota bacterium; assembly: GCA_021810175.1. The sequence continues at coordinate 7,908 of JAJZJJ010000092.1, forward strand.
GAGTCTGCCGTCGCACGCCACCTGTACGTTTACGCCGGTGTCTGTGGAACCGAAGGCGAACGGATCTGCGACCAGCACATTGCAGATCCAGACGATGGCCCATTCGGGCGTATCAAAGAATGTGACGCCCGCGGGAATGCCCTTCCACCGGAGCGGCACGGCTTACCTGGCGTTTCTGCTGCCGGGAGGGATCGCGCTGTTCGGCGTGTTCGCGCTGCGGCGCAAGCATGGCAACGCACTGCGGATGCTGGGTCTGGTGGCGCTGCTGGCGGTATGCAGCGCTGGGCTGACAGCGTGCGGAGCGCGCTATGGATACCTGCTGCACAAGCCGTTCCCGAATTTCGGGACGCCGTCGGGGACGTTCTCGGTGGTGGTGTCGGCGTATTCGTCGAACGGCACAAGCGTGGAGCAGGCGACGTCCACCAGTTCGAATTGCACGGGCGCGGTGTGCATCGCGCTGACGGTGAAATAGGCCAAGACGAACCTGCAAAAGCGAAGGCCGGAGCGATGCTCCGGCCTCAGACTGCTGACGAACCCCACCATTTTGGTGGGGTTTGTTATTGGGCGTGAGATTTCAGCTTGGTCTGTTGAAGAGTGCGGTGATGAGCTGATATCGGCGTAGTTGA
>JAJZJJ010000093.1 GCA_021810175.1 Acidobacteriota bacterium
CCACTGCCCGTGGAACGCGTCCGGCATGTCCGCCGTCACCACCTGCCCGTCCGGCGTGTTCTCCACCTTCACGTTGCTCGCATTCTCTTTCAGAATCAGCCCGTGCATCGCATGCAGATCTTCAGTCGGATGCGCGCTGTTGTGCCAGTTCGCCGGCAGCACCAGCTTGTGTCCATGCCAGTACGTGGTAATCGTCTTCTTGTCCGCCGAAACCTTGCCCAGGATCCGGTTCGGATACGGCACCAGGAACGCCCCGCCAAATGCAAAGCTGTCATCCCCGTATGCATCGCTCGCCGTGCCGTAGTATTTCGTGTTCGCCACCTCCAGTGTCGGCGCATGCAGTACGTGAAATACACCCAGACCCGGAAAATACCCCGTGATCTGGAACGTGTTCATGCCCCGCCCCGGCAAGATCGTCATGCCAAGAAACTGCGGCGTGTCCCCCGTCTGCTTGCGCTTCAGGTGAACCACCGGCATGCCATTGATTTCTGTCGGCTCGGCAGTGGCCGTCGAGGTCGTCTTCGCGGCGGTGGTTTTCGTAGAGGATGTGGACGGCTTCTGGCAACCGGCAACCACGATCAGCAGTGCAGGCGCCAGCCAGGCTAGGTAGCGAAAACGTGACATAAGTGACCTCAAATAGCGGATTCTATGCAAGCGGCTTTCACAGCACGAAGCGCGCTGCGTCTCCGCTTGCCGCGCTTCGTTCGCTGCTTACTATAGTTGCACCATCTGGGAACGGTGGTTGCAGCTCCCCAGGGACAATGACAGAGAGGCCATCTGTTTTCGCCGATCGTCGATCCCGCCGTCGCATCGGGCCCCTCTGTCGAAAGATGAAGCACTCGGAGTGAATTTCCCAAGGGCAAATCCACTCTAGAACGTGAAGTTCCCTCCTATCTGGATGAATCGCGGCGGATCCTGCCCGGTGGCCTTGCCAAACGTTCCCAGCTGTTGTCCGTTCTTGAAGACCGAATCCGCCAGGTCCGTGTCCACATTCACCAGGTTCGGCCGGTTCAGCACGTTGAACACCTCAAACCGGAACTGGAAGTTCAGTCTGCCGAACAGCTTCGTGTTCTTCAACAGGGCCGCGTCGAATTCCTTGAAGTTCGGCCCCACAAAGCGGTTGTACTTCTCATTGCCCTCCTGCCCAAACGTCGGCTGAGGGAACTGCCCTTGTGTGAAGATGCCCGACGTCAGGAAGGCATGACGGCCAGAGCCCTGCGAATAGCTCGTCACATCCGGATAGTCGTTGTTGTCGCCATCCGCGTTGTAGTCGCCGCTGCCCGGCTGGTATCCGACGTACTTGCCCGTATTCGGATCCACAACCGGTTCAAACGGTGCGCTCGTGAATACGTTGATCGGATTCCCGCTCTGCATGATGCCCGTGCCGCTCACGATCCAGCCGCTGGCCACCCTCCCCAGCGCGCCCCGGTCGCCGTTCACATCCGGCAGTTGGTAATTCCATGCAATCGAGAAGCGGTTCGGTGCATTCCAGATCGACGGCCCGTACCACTGGTGCACGTTGATGTAGCTCGGATACACCTGCGTGTCGTCCCACGAAGACGACCGCGTATACGACGCGTTGAAGAACGACCGGCTGAACCTTCCCTGCAGGGCCAGAATCAGCGCGTCGTAATTCGAGACACGGTCATTCTTCGTGTAATACACCGACCCGAAGTTCGGATTCAGGCGCGTCGGCACCAGGCTCGTGTGCTGGATCAGATCACCCGCCTGCACGTTGATGTCCTGCCCGTAGCTCACGTTGTACACCTGGCCGCCGCCCGAGAGCAGCTTCCGTCCGTTCGCGCCCGAGAAGTCAACACTCGCCACATAATGCATGCCCATCTTGTGCGCGATGCCGAGCGAATACGTGTACGTCACCGGTGAGGTCAGCGTCGGATCCACCGCGCCGATCGTGAACTGCAGTCCCGTAATGCCGCCCGCCGCGTTCAGTTGCCGTGCCGGCAGTGTCGGGGCAGGGAAGTTGAACGGCTTCTGGTTCGAGGTTCCGAATCCAAAGATAGGCGCCGGGTTCTGCCCCTGGTAGAACGTCGGGAAGATATCGCCCGGCGGGTTGCCGCGATACTCCTCCTGCAGGTTGGCCAACGTCGGCCAGTTGTGGAAGATGCCGGCGCCGGCCTTCAACAGCCAGTCCCCGTTCCCGCGGATATCCCACGCCAGTCCCGCGCGCGGGCTGAAAATGTCCGTGATCGACCGCGCCAGCGCATGATCATGCCGGATCAGCACGCCGTTCGCAATCTGCTGCGCATACGTCTGGCCAGGCCCAAGGTAAAAGTCGCTGAACGCGGTTCCCGCGCTGCGCGACCACGGATTCCCAAAGTCATCCCACCGCATGCCGTAATTCAGCGTCAGCCGAGGCGTGATCTTCCACGTGTCCTGCACAAATGCGCCAAACGTCATGCCTGCCGCGTTCCAGTTCCACTGGTCCCGCTTGCCCGTCAGCGGATTGTATGCCAGCCCGCCTTCGGTAAACGGCTGGTCCTGCGCCAGGTTCAGAAGGTTCGTGAAGAAGAAATTCGGCTGATCGTACGGCCCGTTGAAGATTTCAATGTCGTCCGCGAACAGGCCCTCGGTGCCGATCTGAATGTCATGGTTGCCCACCAGGTGCGTCAGCATGTCGCGCCAGTGATAGTTGTGTTGGATGAAATCGCCCTGCGCGAAGCCGTCGCCGTACCCGGCGCCCACGCCCGAAACATTGACGACCGGCACGTTGAAAAGGCCCGTCGCCGGCGTGATGCCCTCGATGCGGTCCGCCGCAAACGCTGCTTCGTTGATCGTGTTCGAGTTGAACGTGTGCGTCTCATTCGCCTGAATCGCCCACTGGTAAAACTTGTTCGTCGTGTTGAACGCTGGGCGGGGATTCGGTCCGTTCGAGTTCAGCGTCGTGCGGAACACCGTCCCATACAGGCGGTCTTTCCTGAAGTCCTTGTCGATACGGATGAAGTACTGGTCGCCGTTCCGATACGCCGACGAACCGTAATTACCCGAATCGATCATCGCCAGGCTGCAGGGCAGGTTGTTCGTCGCCGCCGTGCCGCACGTTGTCGGAAAAATATCCGCCGCGGTGGCCGAAACGGCCACGTTGCTCATGTTGCTCACCGGATAGCTCGTCAGGATCTTCGTGCCAACCGTGTTCGGATAATTCGTCTTTGCCCAGTTCACAAACGCCGGATCGGCAAAGGTCGTCGTGTATGCAACCGCATTCGTCGCGATCTGCGGCTCAATCTCGAAGAAGAAATAGCCGAAGTGCTTCTTCGGCCAGAACGGTCCGCCAATCGACGCCGAAACGTTGTTGCTCTGGAATGGCTCGTACTTGTGCGTAAACTCCGTCGTCGCCAGCATGTTCTGGTTCGTGAAAAAGTCCTCGGCGTTGCCGTGATAATGCTCCGTGCCGGACTTGGTCGTCATCGTCATCTGGATCGAACTCGCCCGCCCATACAGCACCGAGTACGTGTTCGTCTGGATGCTCGTTTCCTGAATCGCATCCGGGTTCGGCGTCAGGTTCAGCACGCCCGGCCGGATCGAGCTCGTCACGTCCAGCCCGTCCACGATGTACATGTTGCCCACCGCGCCCTGGCCGTTCGCGCTCGCATCCACCTGCGTCTCCGTCGAGTAGTTGTCACGCCCCGAGCCCGGGCTCCCGTTGCTCGTCACGCCCGTGCCCGTCACGCCCGGCGCCAGCGTTACCAGCGAAATCATGTTCTCGCCCGCCAGTGGCAGCTGCGACAGGTCCGCTCTGAGATCGTCTCCTGGATGCGGCTGTCTGCCGTGTTCAGCAGCGGAGACTGCGTCGATACATTCACCGTCTGCACCGAACCGGCCACCGACATCTTCACCGGAACATTCAGTGTCTGGTTCGTCTCCAGCACCACCGGCACGGTCGTCGTCGCAAACCCCTTCGCCGTGGATGACAGGTGGTAGTCGCCCGGCGCCAGGCTCGGAAATGTAAATGCGCCCGCCGCGTTGGACGTTGCGGTGTTTACCTCGCCCGTTCCATCGTTCGTAAGTTTCAGCGAAGCGCCTGACACCACTGCGCCGCTCGGATCAACCACCGTACCCGTTACGGTGGCGCTGAATTGTGCCCACGCGCTTGGCATCGCTGCAAAACAACACAGCACAAGCAGCGTGAATATGACTCTCATCCCCTTCATCACTTGTCCCCTTGAATAAGCCTTCGATGGATAACGTTTTCTAATCGTGCCTGCAACAAGGCCTCAAAATTTTCTCAACCTTGTTATTCGTCCGAGCGAACATTTGTCAAGTGGAAAATGTTTTCCCATTTCCACAAGTTCTCCACGGCCGCACCGCCCCTCCGGCACACATCTCATTCCACTCCGCTTCCCGCCAGCACACGATTCCCCCCATCTGTCGCCTGTTTTGGCCGCATTCCACTACTCGGCTTTCGCCCCGGCGAATCCGCCACTCCCTACGGACAAGGTTTTCTGCTTTTGTCTGCCAAGAACCCCGTGCAACCCACCTGCGGGCATGCTCCTTCGCGCCTGCGGGAAAACCTTTTGCTCGGAACTCCCTCAGCCGCCTTCCAGCGCATCAGGCCCGTCCCGGCCCAGCCCTTGCGCGCACAAAAAAACGGGCAGGGGATTCGTAACCATCCCTGCCCGTATCGTCAGACATCAAAAGTCGCGCAGCTTGCGCCCGGCCGCTGCCGTTACGCCGTCACATCGTGGTACAGCCGGTTCCACTGCTCGCGAATATCCGGAAACGCACGGAACGTCACCGGCGCCACCGCCGACTCAGCCTTCCAGCGCCGCCCGTCCGACCCCTCCTGCTTCGCCGCCAGCAGTTGCGCCCGCGTGAACTTGCTCTCCGGCGCGTTGACCGCAAACAGCGTCAGCGCCCCGCGCATCAGCGCCACCGTGTTCGGGTGCTGCGGATCCACGGCTTCCAGGTGCATCGGCTGGTCGATCGTGTATTCAATCACGTCGCCGTTCTTCCACTCCCGCCGCAGTTCCAGGAACTCGCCCGGCCGCACATCCACCTGCTGCCGCTTGCCGTTCACCGCCACTTCCGTGTTCTTCCCAGCCCATTGCGGCACCCGCAGCGCAATCGTAAACGTCTGCGGGCTCTCGCCCCACACATGCAGCGCAACGTCGTTCGAGTACGGATACTCCGTCCGCTGCTCAATCCGGAAACGTGTACCCTTCTGCTGAAACTTCACCCGCGACGGCACAAACAGATTCACGTACACGCCCTGCGGCGAATAAAAATACGAGCTGATTCCGTAATCCGCCGTCACCTGCGGAAACGTCCCCGAGCAGCACGGCCACTGCTCCTGGTAGTACACCTTCTGCGCGCGGTTGTTGTTGTAGTCCGAGTAGTAGAACGTGAACCCGCCTTCTTCAATCGGCTTTTCACCCATGGTCGTGTTGTAGAACACCCGCTCCAGGCTGTCCCCCCACACGCTCTGGCCCGTAATCCTCGTCAGGTAGCGCACAATCTTCGCGTGCCCGTATGATCCGCATCCGGTCTCAAAGCTGGCATGCGTAAACTCCAGGCTCTTGCCCAGCGTCCCGCTCCCCGGCTCCACAAACGTCTCGTTCGGACCCCATCCGCCCGTCGCAAAACTCTGCTCCAGCACAAACTTCATGCCGTTTTCCGCCGCCCGCAGATGCTTCTCGCTCCCCAGCACCAGGTACGCCTGCGAGGCTGAGCTGAACGCGTTCACATGGCTGTATGCATGCTTGCCCGGCAGCACATTGTCGCCCTCCGCCAGCGGATCGAAGTACTGCTGATCCAGCAGGAACCGCTGCGCCAGCTCCAGGTAACGCTTGTTGCCCGAGCGCTTGTATGCCAGGAAGAAATTCTCCGGCAGCGTGTAGCTCTCGTCCCACGTAAACGCAATATTCGGGTGCGGACGCTCCCGCTGCTCCGCCCGCGTCTCCGCATGCGCCGGAAGATACGGCATCACCGCGTCCACCGCCCGCGCCAGCGCCGGCAGCGCCGCCGGATCGTTCGCAAACTGGTGCGCGTCAATCAGCCCGCAGTTGATCTTGTCGAATGTGTAGCACGGCAGCGGATAATCCACGTAAAACTTCGGCGTGATCGTCTCCGCGTATCCGCGCACCAGCCGGAAAATCTTCGCCTGTGTCGCCTTGTTGCCCGTCACCGCGTAGTCGCGCGCCAGCGCAGACACATACTGCCCAAACGAGTGCCCCGCAATATACCCCGTCATGTTATTCGGCGGATCGAACTCATTCGACCAGCTGTACCATCCGCCCATGTCCTCGCCCGGCGCCGGCAATCCCGCCTTCTGCCGGAATGGCTTCAGCAGCGAATCCTCATCCAGCCCCAGAAAAAACTCATGGTTCGCCTCGAACTGCTCCTTCATCCGCCCGTCCAGCAATTCCACCGCGCTGTAAGGAAACTGGCTCAGCTTCGTTGGCGCCTCATGCCCGCTCGCCGCCGCCTGCGCCAGCGCCTTGGGAGCCGCCGCACCTGCCGCCGCCACAGCGGCCGTGCCCTTTATAAACGTTCTCCGCGTAATGTCATCCATCTCTATCCCCTCCATGCAAAATCGCCCCGAGGAACGGCCGCCTCCAGCGCACAGCCGGCGCAGCCGCGCCAACGGAGCGCGTCATTCCAAAGTCGGTAAATGTTTACCAGCGCCCCCTCACCACTGTCAATCCAACCGCGCGATTTCCACACAGGCCACACAATCCTGCCCAACCACACGCTCCGTCCCTCCTGGTTGGACCCCCTCCACATCCCAAAGGTATGCCAAATCCCGCACATTTCCCGTAAATGCTTTCCCAACTGCTTCTACCGGCATGGAATCACCGCTGCCCAGCCTTGCTACGGAACCTGTTGCTGCCCCGAGTGGAAGGCCTCAGACGGTGCCCCGCATCTCGAAGAGATATCGCTCTTGCGCCGGCAACGCGTTCGCCCCTGCGGCCGGCACTCCATTACCATCATCTGCGACCATGCACACCGCCGAATCCGAGCCCCAAATCCTCCACCCAGCCAATTCCGGCCATCGCATGCGCTGGAACATCGCCATCCTCCTCGGCATCGGCGTACTCATCAACTACTTTGATCGCGTCAACCTTTCCGTCGCACACACCGGCCTCGAGCACTCCTTCGGCATCAACGACGTCGTCTACGGATACCTCCTCGGCGCGTACAACATCCCCTACGCCATCTGCCAGATCCCCATGGGCGCGCTCCTCGACCGCTTCGGCATCAAGCCCATCGGCCGCATCGGCGCCTTTCTCTGGAGCCTCGCGTCCTTCGCAGCCGCAGCCGCTGCCACCGTCCCCATCTTCTACTCTGCGCGCCTGCTCCTCGGCGTCGGCGAAGCCCCATTCTTCCCCGCCAACGCCAAGGCCATCGGACGCTGGTTCCCTCCGCACCGCCGCAGCTTCGCCACCAGCTTCTTTGACTCCGCCGCCAAGTTCTCCTCCGCCATCGGCATACCCCTCGTCGGCATCATCGTTCTCCGCTTCGGATGGCGCAGCGGATTCCTCTTCACCGGCGCACTCAGCCTCGCCTACTTCGCCGCCTTCTACTTCATCTACCGCGATCCCCGCCCCGGTGAAACCGACCATTACGTCGCCCCGGTCCGCACGCCGCATCTTCATCCGCCCGAACCACCCCCACGCCCCACCTCGGCTTTTTCGCCCTCCTTCGCCAGCCCAAGGTCCTCGGACTCACCATCGGCTTCGGCGCATACAACTACGTCTTCTACCTGCTCCTCACCTGGCTCCCCAGCTACTTCCACCAGGCCCTCCACATCGACCTCTTCGATTCCTTCTTCTACACGGCCATCCCCTGGTTCATCGCCACCATCGCCGACCTCCTCATCGGCGGCCTCCTCGTCGACATGCTCATCCATCGCGGCCTCAACTCCAGCCGCGTTCGCATGGTCGCACTGGTCCTCGGAACCCTCTTCGGCCTCGGCATCTTCGGCGCAGCCTTCGCCCACACGCGCTTCGCCGCCGTCGCCTGGATCACCCTCTCCATCACCGGCCTTTCCGTCGCCGCTCCCGTCGGCTGGTCGCTGCCCTCGCTCATCGTGCCCGAGTCCAACGTCGGCTCCGTCGGCGGCATCGTCAACTTCTCCAACCAGATCTCCGGAATCTGTGCCCCCATCATCACCGGCTACGTCGTCCACCTCACCCACTCCTTCGCTATCGCCTTTTACGTCGCCGCCGTCTACCTCCTCATCGGCATCGCCGCCTATCTCTTCCTCCTCCGCGACACCAACATGGTCCCCGCCGCGTCCATCACACAATAAGTAACCGTCTCGGTGTCATTTGCAGAATCACGAAACTCCCACCCTGCATGATGGGTCACTCCCAGTCGAGACGCGCGAGCGCCTGCGCCGAGAAATTTACGGTTCCCTGATCTCGGGGTGCCGCATCCTTTGCGCTCTTTGCGGCCTTTGCGGTGAAACGGCCAGCACCGCCGTCAGG
>JAJZJJ010000094.1 GCA_021810175.1 Acidobacteriota bacterium
GGCTCCAGTGGCGGAGCCTGCAGCAGAGGTTGTTGCGCAGCCAGCACCGGAAGTGGCTGCGGAGGCAACGAGCGCAACTGCCGCAGAGACGAAGCAGCCGGTGGTGGAAGCACAGCCGGTGCAAGAGCCAGTGAGTGAGCCGCCACAGGGTGAAGCTCCGCCAGTCTATGAGCCAGCAGCGGAGGCTGTCGCCGAGCCGGTGGCGGAAGCGGTTCCGGAAGCGGCAGCCGCGGCGGAGCCGGCGCCTGAAGCGGCGAGTGCGGTTGAGTCCGCGGTTGAGGTCCCGGTCGAGCAGGCCCGGGCGGAAGTGCCGGTGGAGACGCAGCCGGAAGCAGCCGCGGTGGTCGAAGCGCCGCGAGTCGAGGCTATGACGGCTGAGGCGGTCGTAGAGGAGCCGGCTCCAGTGGCGGAGCCTGCGGCAGAGGTTGTTGCGCAGCCAGCACCGGAAGTGGCCGCGGAGCCAACGAGCGCAATTGCCGCAGAGACGAAGCAGCCGGTGGAGGAAGCTCAAGCAGAGCCGGAAGCGGCAGCAGAGGCTGCGGCGGCGGAGGCAGCTGTAGCAGCAGCGGCGATGGGGGCATCCAGCGGAGCGATGGCTGCGGAGCCGATCGAGGAAGACGCTCCGCATGTGTGGAAGAGGCGTGCGACCGATGCGGCAGAACCGGGGGCTCCGTCGCCGAGGGTCGCGGAGGCACTCCGTCGCGCGCAGAGTCGAGGTCTGGGCTTCGAGCGCGAGAAGGCGGAAGGAAGCGAGCCAGCCCCATCCGCTGGTCATTACGGGGATGAAGAGGAAGAGCCGTTCAAGCTGGAGAAATACCTGCGGCGGTCGACGGACCGGAGACCGGGAGTGTTTGGAGCGGCAGCCGACGTGGTTCCGTCACCGGATGAGACGACGTTCCTGAAGTCGAAAGACCAGGGAAGGTCGAGCGACGAGGTGACCGAGGAGCAGTTGCGGGAGCTGGCGCAGGATCCGATGTGGAAGACGCTGATGCAGTTCAAGGGCTGGCTGCCGGTGGTGACGAGCCTGCTGCCGATGCTCGATCTGGCGACGGGGCGGCCGCAGCCTGGGACCTCGGACGAGATCAAGGACACGATGGACGGTCTGCTGATGTCGCACCGGGATATCCGTTCGACGCTCAACAGCCAGACGACGGAGCTGCGGCGGGTGGAGCAGGAGGTCGCGCACCTGCGCGAGGCGGCGGACAAGACCAGCTTTGAGCAATCGGCGATGGCCGACGACGTGCGCGGCATGCAGCGGCTGATGAAGAATGCCTCCATGTATATGGGAATTTTGCTGGGGCTGCTGGTTGCGGTGGTTGGCTACATGGCCTTCCTGGTCTTTACCTACCTGAATCATCCGGCGCACTAGAACCGGTCTCATAAATAGCGTAGCGGCCTCGACGAAAAGCATGAGCCCCGCTTCGATGGCGGGTCTCATACGAGGCCTCACCAGGCGCGGAGGGTTTATGAGACCAGTTCTAGGGGCGGGACGGCTTATTTCTCCGGCCCTGCGATTTGCAGGTTCCTCACTTATGCTTTGTAAGTGGATGCTGTTGTCCTAGGATTCAGGGCAAGCGGCTGACTTATGCCGGGGTGACAGGCAAGGTATAACGAATGGCGCTTGATCTTTGTGTTGGGGGCGCGGTTCGAAGGGAAAGTCTTCGGCATTCGGGCGGGCTTTGAGTTCATCGTGCGGCACGGCGATTTGCCTCCACACGAAATCACAGAGTTGGTCGGGGTCATCAGGCACGTTCTTGGCAGGGGTATGCGGCTTCGTTCGGCGTATAGCTCCGTAGAGTGGTGGAGTGTGTCCTGATGTGTGCCCGGAGTCAACCGTCGAAATCGACGAACTCATTTAATTAGTTGATCCGAAAGGAGCTCATCCGAAACTATTGGCCATGATCGACGCATATCTTGACGAGAGCGGCATCCATGAGGGCGCAAAGGTGTGCTTAATCGGAGGGTATTTTGGAGGTCCCGGGCAGATCAAGCGGCTCGAAGTCGCGTGGAAAAGCACCTTGTCGAATTTCGGATTTCCGATGAAGGAATTTCATGCGAAGGACTTGGTTAAGTCGCGCAAGGCGCGCCCTATGCTGGAGGAATTGGCGAGAGTAGCCGGAAGCCAGCGGAAGGTTTACCCCGTGGCCTATGGCATAGTTGTCGATGATTTCAACACATTCTCCGTTGAAGAGCGCCGCTTTTTGACCGGTGCAACATTGATGAATTCCTCTGGCAGGTTGGTTACGTCTGGGTGCCCAAGCAAGCCATACTTCGTCCCGTTCCAACACACGATCAAAATAGTGACCAATGACGCTCCGGTGGGGGGCAAGGCGCACTTCCACTTCGGCCTCGGCCGTCCTTTTTCGGACTACGCTAGGTCAATGTTTGCGCAGATCAGGGAACAATCTAATCTTCCTAGAGCAGCAAGCCATTGGACTTCGCGTGATCGCTTGGGAGAACCCTCGTTTCCGTTGTCAGAGGAAACTGCGCCACTGCAGGCAGCCGATTTGTTGGTCCACGCGGTTTACCTGCACATGAGGGAGCAAGTAGCAAAGGGAGAGTCAGCCGATTTCACTAGGCCAGCGAGCGGTTTGGCACGGCTCTGCGTGGCAAATGCGAAATCGCAATCCCATCTTGTATTCCAAAACAAGGAACATCTGCAGCACTCGATTGACGATGCGAAAATCCTTTCTCCTGCGTGGGCGGAGCGCCTGAATCGACTGTCTTAGCGCCTAACCGGGGCAGTTGAAATATAATTCGCAGCACTATGGGAATCCCAACAATCAATCTTCAGAATTTTCATATTCTGCTTTGCAAGGGGTGCCAGACGCCCATCACTCTCCCTCGTCAAAGCCGACTGGGAACCTATAGAGGCCTGTCTTATCAGCCCACCGGGAATTGGCCAACAACCGTTGTATGCCCCCGGTCCGGGCAAGCGTTCTCTTATTCGGCGGTAGAGGACCTATCTCTACTGCCACGTCCAATGATGGACCGCATGATAAACCTCCTGGAAATTGAACGAAAAGATGCCCCACAACCGACCGAAGAACAGACGGCAGTCTACGTGCATATAGGCGGAGTAAATCTAAGACAGACCGTATTGGATGCTCTCGGATGGCCCGAATCGACGGAGCTAACGATGACCCTTTTGGAGTGGTGAGCTTCCCCGCATTCCTGCTCAATCCCCCACCATAAGTCAGCCAATGCTATTACTTGCGGGATAACTCATTTTTTGAATGAGTTGTGCGGAGGGGTGTGCGTTTGCGGCGGCGGGGTGGCGATACGGATGGAATCGTTGGGGTAGAGGAATCGCGGGGTGCGGGCTGGGGCTGCCGGGCGGCGTGGAGGGTTTCGAGCGGAGGGTGGTTGCGCGCTGAGGAAACAGGATTGTGGCCGGGCCGGTGGGGGTTGCGAGGCTGGGGCTTTCGGGCACGGGCACGGGCGCGGGTTCGACAGGGGCGCGAGGCGGCGGGCATTGCCGATCGGGTAGCGGGCGGCGCTGATGGGGCGGCACTGGGAGTGGGTTGGGCGGCGGCGTTCACGTCCGTGATGCCGGGCTGCGGCGGCGCGGGGGATTGAGCGGGATTCGGCGCGGGCGCGACGAGCGCGTGCCGGGCGGGCGCGGGTTCGGGTGCGGTTGCAGCTTCCGCGGCGGCAGCGGCCTGTTTGCGTTCGCGGTCGAGCATGGGGAGCAGGACATCGGCGAGGGATGGCATGCGCGCTTGCTGGGCTTCGGCTTCCGCGGCGATGGCGGCCTGTTCGAGGTCAAGGAGGAGACGGAAGAGCGAGATTTTTCCGGCGAGCATGGCGTCGACGAAGGCGCCGGCGATGGCGTCCTGGCGTTTGCGGGCGTGGGTGAGAAGGGCTTGGGCGAGGCTGCGGCGCTCCCAGGAGCCGGAGGGTGCGGGGGCGGGTTCGAAGTCGTCGTCGTAGGCGGGGTTGGGGGTGGCGACGGGGTCGTAGACGTGGTCGAAGCGCGAGTCGGACATGGAGGCTCCTGGGGCCGGTGAACAAGCCCAAACAGAAAACGGGACGCTGGTGGGCGTCCCGTTCGGTTGAAGATTGAGTTCTTAATTACAGGATATCAATTTTGGGGTTAATTCCCGGCAGGGTGGGTCAGCGAGTCAGCGGAAGAGAATTTTTCCGCAAAGACCGCCCCGGTGCTGGCCGCACCGGCGGACGCACCCGCTTCGTTCCGTTCTCCATCCACCTTCAGGAGAAATGATCTAGGACGAGCGGGGAAGCACCATCACGGGGCAGTGCGCGTGACGCAGAACTCCCTGGGCAATGCTGCCGAGCAGGATACTGCCGATGGGGCCGCGCCCGTGGGTGCCCATCACGATCAGGTCCGCGGACCATTGTCGTGCCGCTTCCACGATTTTTGCTGCCGGGGGTCCTGTCTCGATGAATTCCAGTACGGGGGGCTCTGCCGCCGCGCGAGCCTTGAATGCGCGCAGGAGTTCCCGAGCATCATCCTGCGCCAGAGTGAGCCAGCGGTCCGCAGGGACGCCGGAACCCAAGGCGGTATGAGCCAGGGCCGGATCGACCACGTGAATCAATGCGACCTCCGCGCCGAGCTGCCGCGCAAGGTCAAGGCCGATGCCGGCGGCATGGGCGGCAAAGGTGCCTGTATCTACTGCAATCAGTATTTTCTTGAAGATCATAGCTTGCCTCGAATTCCGAACTGCCGGAAGATCCAGATTTTCAGATGGTCCATGCATAGAAGAAAGACAGCGACGGCGACGAAAAGCTCGACGATGGACCACAGCGGAAGGCTGTGCATGAGCATCCCGTTGCTTGCGAGGAAACTCACGACAGCGATGTCAAGAGTCGAACTCAGGATCATCAGCCTGCTGGGAGGGGAATTCCAGAAACGTTTCCTCTCGCGCACGATATAGACGACTCCTTGTCCCGTGAAGACGAGCATGACGAAGACCAGTGTCTGAAGCCGTCCAAGCGGGAAACGGAAGACGTTCCTGGCCGTAAAGAATATTCCGAGCGAAAAGAGCAGAAGCGCAAAGGACAGCGATCCGGCTGTGAGGATCAAGGTGCGGATATTCCACCGGTCGGGAAGCGGGGAGGGGGATACGTTGTCGGTTGCGATCGACATGGTGACAAAGTCATTGGTAAACAACAGGAGCACAATCAGCAGGGGAGTTATGACGAAGCTCCGTGTCGTCATGACGCCCAAGGTCAGGAAGAACGCGATCTCAATGGTTTTGATGATTTTGTTGAGGGTATAGGTGAGCATGCGCTGGTAGATTTGCCGGCTGACCTCAACGCCGGCCACGATTCCCTCCAGCCCCGGATTTGTGAGTGCCAGGCTGGCGGCCGACTTGGCGACATCGGTAGCGCCGGCGACCGCGATGCCGACCTCAGCCTGTTTCAGGGCAGGCGCATCGTTGACGCCGTCGCCGGTCATGCCGCAAACGTGGCCGCCGCGTTGCGCCATTCGCACCAGCCTCAGTTTGTCTTCGGGATAGACGCCCGCGAAGACGTTGTATCGCCGCAGGAGAGAGGCATCAGATGTCTTTAACTCCTCGGGAGGACAGAGTTTCGCATCCATTCCAATGCGGTTGGCAATCGCGACCGCCGTTGCAGGGGAGTCTCCTGTCACCATCGCAATCCGGACGCCCAGTTCCCGGAGACGTCCGATGAAGCCCGGCGTGTCCGTTCGGGGCGGATCTTCGAGGGCAATCAGGCCCTCCAATCGATATGCGTCGCTGTGGCGCTTCGAGGCCACGGCAATCACGCGTAATCCCCGCGACGCCAGCCGGTGGAGGTCGGCCTGCCATGGAGCCGGTTGGGCGGATCGCATCGCGACTGCTTCTGGGAATCCCTTGATGACATCGACTCTGGAGCTGTCTTCGACGGCTGCCGCTTCACAGACTTTGGTTGCCGGATCGAAGGGAGTGAAACTGATCCGTCGGGGTATTGCGGTATCCACGCCTGCATTTCGCGCCGCCTGCAGGATTGCCAGGTCGATTGGGTCCTGACTGCCCTCGTCGCTTGCCAGGGAGGCATGACGCAGCAGTTCTTGTTTCGAAGACGCGCCATGGACAGCGAAGTCCACGACACTCAGCCGATTCTCTGTCAACGTGCCGGTCTTGTCGCTGAACAGGATGTCCATTGCGGCGGCTTCCTCAATGGCCGAAAGGCGCGTCACCAGGACGCCCGACCGGGCCAGTTCCACCGACCCTAACGCAGTGGCCAATGTAAAAGTGGCAGGGAGGGCCACGGGGACCGAGGCGACGAGAAGAATCAGGGCAAACGGCAGCACATCTTTCCAGGGAAAGCCGTGGTGCAGGCAAAAGACCACGAGAGCCAGCACAAGAATCAAATCCAGAAGCACCAGATAGCGGACGATTCTGAGGATGATTGCCTGCAGATGACTGACTGTTCTGGCGGTGCTCACAAGCTCCGCGGTCCTGCCGAAGAAGGTTTGCCGCCCGGTCGCAGTGACGCGCGCCCGGGCTTCGCCGCGGGTGACAAGGGCGCCGGCGCAGACGCGCTGCCCGGTTCCCGCCTCCACAGGCATGGACTCGCCAGTCAGCGCGGACTGGTCCAGAGATAGGTGACCGTCTGCAACCATGGCATCCGCCGGGACCAGATCGCCCATGCGCAGATAGATGAGATCGCCGGGGACGATGACACCGGCATCGATCACCTGCCATTGACCGTCCCGCAGCACTCGGGCTGTCAGGGGCAGCCGTTTGCGCAGGAGGGCCAGTGCACGGGAGGCTTTCCGTTCCTGCAACAGGCCAAGCGCGGCATTGAAAGTGAGCAGGACCGCCACGATCAAGGCTTCAGGATACTTGTGAAGCGCGAGCTCTATGGCAACCGTGGTCTCCAGCATCCAGGGCACCGGGGCCCAGAACCTGGCCGCGATGGCAAACAAGATGTGAGTGGAGGGTTCGGGAAGGGTGTTCGGGCCGAAACGCTTCAGGCTTGCGAGGGCATCCTCACTGCTCAGTCCACCGGCAGAGGTTGGGGCGTCGTGAAAGCGCTTTTGACTCATACGCAGACAGATCGACCGCAGTTGGAGCGGCTCTTTCTTAAGGAAAAAGCCGCCGGGCAATATTCATCTTGTAACCACTTGAGCCGGAAACGCCGGAGTGAATGGTGATCGATCAACCATTCTGATCCTCGCAACTGCAGAAGAGCATACGGAGTTCCTTCCTCCGTCGTAGGTGACTGGCATCACCGTTCGGTGTACTTCGCACTACCATGGACGGTTCGTTGCAAGGCCATGGGTGCGATGCATGGCGGTGACGCTGTTGGGTATGGAAGCGTCGTCTGTGGATGGGCGGGTTGTGTGCGACTTCGGCGCGGGCGATGCCAGCGCATTTCCCCCTATTCCCGTGGACTTTCTGAATTCCACCCAGCGCAGCCCTTTCTTAACGGAAAAGCTGCGTTGGGGTTCTCTCTTCGGTCTATACCAATAGGGGAAATGCTCTAGCTTTTCGCGGTGCGGAGGGCCTGGTCGAGGTCGGCCCAGAGGTCTTCGAGGGACTCGATGCCGACGCTGAGGCGGAGCATGCTGGGGGGCAGGTGCTGCTGGCCGTGGGCGCGGGCGCGGCGCTCGATGGTGGATTCGACGGAGCCCAGGCTGGTGGCGTGCTGGATGAGGCGGAGGCTGGCGCAGACGGCGTTGGCGGTGGCGGCGGCATCTGCGGCGGCGTTAGGGGCTACGTCAAAGGAGATGATGGTGCCGAAGCCCTTGAGCTGGCGCCGTGCGGCTTCGTGCGTGGGGTGCGCGGGCAGGCCGGGATAGCGCGTGAGGGTGACATCAGGATGAGCGGCGAGGCGCTCGGCGAGTGCCATGGCGTTGGACTGCGCGCGTTCGAGGCGGAGCGCGAGGGTGCGCAGGCCGCGGGTGGCGAGGAAGACTTCGAGGGTGCCGGGGGTGGCTCCGTTGAGGTTGCGAGAGGTGCGGATGGCGGCGGTGAGCTGGGGATCGCGGGCGGTGACGACGCCGAGGAGCAGGTCAGAGTGGCCGCCGATGTACTTGGTGGCGGACTGGACGGAGAGGTCTGCGCCGAGGTCGAGGGGGCGCTGGTTGAGGGGCGTGGCGAAGGTGTTGTCGACGGCGAGGATGGCGCCGGGCTTGCGGGGCGCGGCGCAGACGCGGTCGAGGTCAGCGACGTGGAGGAGCGGGTTGGAGGGGGATTCGAGCCAGAGGAGGTCGGCGGTGCGGGCGGTTTCGATCCAGCGGGCGGTGTCTGCGAGGGGGATGCGCTGGATGGTCCAGCGGTGTCGGGCCTGGCCGGTTTCCGCGAGGTGGACGACGCCCTGGTAGCAGTCGTCGGGCAGGGCAATGTCGGCGCCGGCGGGGAGCTGGTCAAAGATGGCGGCGATGGCGGCCATTCCGGAGGAGAAAGTGAGGGAGGTGGCGTCTTCGAGGCCGCCGAGGATCTCTTCGAGGGCTTCCCAGCCGG
>JAJZJJ010000095.1 GCA_021810175.1 Acidobacteriota bacterium
TTTCCAGTCCACTGGAATTTGCAAGGCGAGGCCAATAGGTGGTCGACGCGGACGGTGATGGACGTGTACTTGCCGCTGATGATCGGTGGGGGTGTGCTGCTGCTGCTGGCCGGGATTACGATGCTGGTCCGATGGGGAGCACGGCGGACGACCATGCGGCCCGCGGTGATGGCGATTCTGGTTGTGGTCAGCTGGATGATGGGCGCGGAATTCACGATGGCAGGACTGCTGCCGCTGCACTATTTCCCTCCCTGGCAGGTGCTTGGCGTTAGCGTTGCCGGGCTGGGTGCGATCGTGGCGACCGCGGTGGCGGCAGTGCGGCAGACGAGGAAGCCGGGCGCCAGGGGCGAGGTGACACCGGAATCCTGCTGGAAGGGCGGAATTTTCTATTACAACCCGCAGGATCCGGCGCTGATGGTGGAGAAGCGGATCGGAGTGGGGTGGACGTTCAACTTCGGGCATCGCCTTGCATGGGTGATTTTAGGGCTGATTTTGCTGATACCGGTGGGCGCGGCAGTGATTTTAATTGCGAAGGCGAAGCGATGAAGCTCCGGGGAATAGTGGCTATTTGCGGATGAAGTACATGATCCAGCTTGCGGCGATGACGGAGCCGACAAACATTGCCCAGCAAAAGAGGCCATAGCGGATCATGTCACGCGTGTTGGAGCGGTGCGTGATGCCGAAGACCACTGAAGTGAAGGTGGCGAACAGGAGGACGGAAGTAAAGAGAGACGGCGCCAGCACTAGACCTTCCTCCCGATGCGGAGGTTATGGGCATCGACGGCGGCAATGAAGTTGAGCAGGCCGGCGATGACAACGAACATGCTGCCGTAGTCCGCGGTGACAAGCTGAACGGGTGTCTGGCCCAGGGAGAGCGCGCGGGCTCCAAAATAGAGGAGTCCGGAGCCGAGATCGCCGATAAAGCCGAGGATGCCGAGGAGATCGCCGCCCGCAGGCACGTAGAGGCGGCCCCGCATGGCAATACCGAGTGAAAACATGGAGCCGATCGCGACGAAGAGAAGGAGGGCGCGAATCCAGTGGCGAGTGAGCAGATGTCCCGCGCCGGGGATCAGCCAGCCAAGGATCAGCGCCGAGTAGGCGAAACCCTGAGTGGCAGCCGGTGTGGCGGTCTGAGTTTTAGAGGCCATCTCCCATTGATGATACAGGTTTGCAGGCCACCGCGGCTGAGCTCGGTGCCGGAGGGCTTCGCGGTGAGGGTCAGATTCTAACGAGTTCTTCCTGGACACGGCCGGTGACGACCGCTCGGTCGTCGGAAGTCAGCATATTGATTTCGCTGCGAATGCCAAATTCGGGGAGATAGATACCCGGTTCGACGGAAAAGCAGGTGAAAGGGAGGATGCGGCGGACGTCGTGGGTCTCCAGGTTATCCAGGTGAGCGCCATTGCCGTGGAGGACGTCGCTGATGTTATGGCCGGTGCGGTGGGTGAAGTACTGGCCGTAGCCGGCGGTGCGGATGACCTCGCGGGCGGCATCGTCGGCCTCGAATCCGGCGATGGGGGTGCGGCTTTCAAAGGCAGCGCGAACGGCTTTGACGGCGGCATCGCGGGCGTCGCGAACGATGGCGAAGATGGTGCGCTCGCGGTCGGAGGGTTCGCGTCCAACGACTCCGGTCCAGGTGATGTCGTACCAGCAGGCACGAGGTTTGTCCTGCCGGGCCCAGATATCGATGAGGAGGAAATCGCCGGACTGAATCGGGCGGCTTCCGGCGGGAGGCGGCTCGTAGTGGGAGTCGGAGCTGTTCTCGTTGACGGAGACATTTGGGCCGTGGTCGGTGACGAGTCCGCCGCGGCGCATGGATTCCTGGAACCAGAGCATCATTTCGTGCTCGGTGGCGGGGTTGCCGGAACGGGCGCGGCTGCCGATGTACTGAAAGCCTTCGACGAGGATGTCGTCGAGGACGGACTGGGCGGCGTAATGGCTGGCAATCTGCTCCTGGGAGAGGACGGCCTGGAAGTGGCTGACGAGGTCGGCGGAGGAGAGGATGTTCTTGCCGAGGGAGCGGAGAAATTCGACGGTACCGGCATCGACCATGGAGACGTACATGATGGCGTTGCGCGGGGAGTACTGCATGGCGATGCGGCTGAAGGGCGCGAGCATGGCGCTGATGCCAGCTTCGAGCTCCTGCCAGGAGGAGTAAACGCCTTTGGAGCCGGGGAGGGTGTCGAGCTTGCCGGATTCGATACGATGGACGAGCTTGCGGGGTTCGCCAATGGCGGGAATGACGTAGTACCAGCGGCGGCTGACCAGGCCCTGCTCGGGTAGACCGAGGATGGCGGCGGCGATGGGGTCCCGGTGGTGGTGGTCGTAGAAGAGCCAGGCGTCAAAGCCGGCATCGCGCAGCGCGGACTGAATGGCAGGCAGGTCCATGGAGAACAGGGTACAGGAATTGAGGGGCCGGGAGGGGCGGCTACTTCTCCTCGTGGTACTCCTGCTCGGTGTTGATTTGCCAGAGGGCGGATTTGTCGATGCGGCCGGCGACAATCTGGTCGACGGCGGTCATGGCGGTGAGCATGGAGTGGTCCTGGTTGTTGTACTTGTGCATGCCGTTGCGTCCAACGAGGAACAGGTTTTCAAAGTGATCGGTGTAGCGGACGATCTGGTCGAAGCGGTCGTAGGAGCCGAAGTAGGCGGGGTAGGTTTTGGGGACGCGGACGACGTGGGTGTCGCGGACATCGGAAGCGCGGAGGATGCCGATCTTTTCGATTTCAGCGATGGCGAAGCGGGCGAGCTCGGCGTCGGGCATCTTCCAGAGGGGATCGGTGTCGTAGCAGAAGTATTCGAGGCCGATCCAGATTTTGGATGGATCAGCGACCATGTACGGACTCCAGTTATTGAAGATCTGGAGTCGTCCGACGAGGACGTCGGGCTCCTGGATGTAGATCCATGTGTCTTTGAGGGGTGAGCCGTCGGGTTCGGTAACGGCGAGGCGGTCGACGAGCAGGCCGACGGTGATGAAGTCGCGATAGAGCAGGCCGTCGGCGATGGTGCGGATTTCCGAGGGGACTTCGACGTCGAGCGAGTGGATGAGTTCGCGGACGGGCATGGTGGAGAAGACGTAGTCGGCGGGGATGGTAACGGGTGAGCCGTCTTCGGCGATGGCCTGGACGGAGACGACGCGGTTGTTCTCAAGGTGGAGGCCGGTGACGCGGGTGCCGAGGCGGACTTCTCCACCTTTTTGAATGATTAAGTCCGCGACGTGCTCCCAGAGCTGACCGGGACCGAATTTGGGATAGAGAAAGCGCTCGATGAGGGAGGTTTCGGTTTCTTTCTGGGCGATGCCAGAGGACTTTTTCCGCCCGAAAGTCTTTTTGAGGAAATGGGCGATGGCGGTGCGGAGGGAAAGCCCCTTGATGCGCTGGGCGCCCCACTCGGCGCTGATCTGATCGCAGGGGACGCCCCAGACCTTTTCGGTATAGGACTTGAAGAACGTGCGGTAAAGCTCGACGCCGAAGCGGTTGATGAGGAAGTCTTCGAGGGTTTTTTCGTTGCGGCGGGGGAAGAGCTTTGTATGGAGATAGCCGAGGGTGATTCGGGCCATGCGGCGAAGGCCGAGCTGGCGGATGGTCTGGGCGTTGAGGGCGAGGGGGTAATCGAAGAAGCTGCGCAGGAAGTAGATGCGGCTGCGGCGGGGGCGGACGAGCATGACGAGATTGGGGTTGGCCGATTCGCCGGAGGCCGCGGAGACAGTGCGTTCCTGGTTCCGGTAGCGGATGGTGTGGGGGGCTGAATCGTCCTGGCCGGGGGCGATGGGCATCAGCTCGGTCCACCAGTTCATAACGCGGTCGGATTTGGAGAAGAAGCGGTGACCGCCAATGTCCATGCGGTTGCCGTTGTGGCGAATGGTGCAGGAGATACCGCCGATGCGCTCGGTGGCTTCGAGAACGATGGGGTGGACATCGGAGCGGCGAAGCAACTCGAGTGCGGCGGTGAGTCCGGCGGGACCGGCGCCAATGATGACCGCCGTTTTCATGCGACGGGCCGGCGGACGGGGGAGACTGCGGAACGGAACGTCATGGGTGCTGCTTCTATCTTCGTGCCTGGGGCGGGAATGAGCAACCGGCGAGAAGGCGCGATCAGGCGGTCAGGGCGGATTTGGCTTCCTGGGAGCGGGATGCGACGGGGTGCATGAGGCCGCCGCGGGTGAGGCGGTAGCGGCGTCCGCGCCAGAGGATGGTGCTGCCGAAATAGCCGGCGACCCAGCAGAAGAATCCGAGCAGGTCACGGAGCGGGTAGAGGAGAGTGGCGCGCAGCAGTTGGCGTTCATGGACGGCGCGGGAGGCCATGAAGGCAGCGAGGATCATTCGCTGGAGAAGGCTGTAAGCGAGCAGCGCAAATCCGAGCGCGGGTCGCCGCATGGCCAGAGCGGCGGCACAGGACAGGATGCCGAAGGGCAGGCTGAAGGTAAGGACGGTGCCGAGGTGTCCGAGAGGACGGGAGAAGCGGGTGGACTTCATCCATCGGGTCTGGTGGCGGAGGGAATCGAGGAAGCCGATGTTGAGGATGATGTGATCGATGACGTGATGGGAGAGTACGACTGTTTCACCCTGGGCGGCGACGTTGGCGCCCAGGAGGAAGTCGTCAGAGCAATAGGGACCGAGAACACCGAATCCGCCCATGGCGCGGACGGAACTGCGGCGGACGGCCATGGTGGGGCCGAGGGCGAACTTCATTCCTTCGAGGAGATTGGCGGTGAGGACGCCGGAGGTCATTTCGACGGACATGCCGGCGGCTTCGAGCTTCGACCACAGACTGCCCGCGGCTACGCCGCGGTAGAGGCAGGTGACGGCTCCCACTTTGGGATCGGCAAACGGAGCGGCGACCTCACGGATATAGCTGGGAGTCACGCGGACGTCGCTGTCGCTAATGATGAAGATGTCATGGCTGGCGGCGGATTCCATCAGTTCCAGGGATGAAACTTTGGCATTGATGTAGGTGTTTTCGCCAGTGGAGAGAAATTGTGTGGGAACGCCGGGGTGGCGGGCGGCAACCCGACGGGCAACGGCCAGGCTGGGGTCGTCGGCGGACCGGGTGCAGAAAAGGATTTCGAAGGCGGGATAGTCCTGGGCGAAGAAGGATTCGAGATGGGAGTCGAGATTGGGCTCGTCGCCGTCGAGCGGCTTGAGGAGGCTGACGGGCGGGGCGAATTCGGGGGGAGCAGAGCGTGGGCGGCCGTGGAGGAAATGCCGCAGTCCGGCGAATGCGAGGCCGGTGAAGACAGTGGATGTGAGCAGGCCGAAGAGGCCGATGTAGAGATAGATGTGCGTCATAGGTGCGAACCGGGGTGAGCCGGACGGGCGCAAGGCACCATTTAAGAGACTATCGTATGCGGTGGAGAGGGCGGAGATGAATCGACGGGAATTCATTGAACGGGCGAACGATCTTTGCGACTGAGCCCTGGGGGCGAGGAGACGCGAGAAAGCGCTCGCGGGTCGCTGGGTGCCCACTCCGAAAGGGCCGGGCGAGGCGTGCGAAGAGTGTGGTTTACTGGATTTCCTGTGTCGCAGCGCGTGAAACGAGCCTTGCCGCGAAGGTGCAATCCGGCGATGGAGTTGCATGAATCAACACGAACCCGATCTGCGAAGGCGCTGGAAGCTGCTGCTGCCGGCCGTATTCATCACCTACAGTCTGGCGTATCTGGACCGGGCAAACTATGGATTTGGCGCGGCTGCGGGGCTGGCGCAGACGCTGCGCATCAGTGGATACCGTTCGGACCTGCTGGGGGCGCTTTTTTTTCTTGGCTATTTTCTGCCGCAGGTTCCTGGGGTGATGCTGGTGCGGCGGTTCAGCGCACGGTGGCTCGTCTTTGCGGCGCTGGTGGCATGGGGGGTATTTGCGGCGCTGACGGGGGTGATCCGGATCTACTGGCTGCTGGCGCTGGACCGGCTGCTGCTGGGGGTGGCGGAGAGCTTTGTCTTTCCGGCCATGCTGATCCTGCTGACGCGGTGGTTCACGCAGACGGAAAGGTCGCGGGCGAATACGCTGCTGATCCTGGGGAATCCGGTGACGGTGCTTTGGATGTCGGCGGTGACGGGATTTCTGATTGGACAGATTGGCTGGCAGAACGCCTTCATCATCGAGGGCGGCATTTCGGTGGTCTGGAGCGTGGTGTGGCTGGCCGTGGTGCGGGATTATCCGCGCGAGGCGAAGTGGATGGGGGCAGCCAGCAGCACGGAACTGGAGACGGCGCTGGACGAAGAACAGCAGGAACTGCCGCGGGTGCCGAATCTGCGGGTGGCCTTTCGACAGAAGAATGTGCTGCGGTTATGCGTGAATTATTTCTTCTGGAGTCTGGGAATCTACGGGTTTGTGCTGTGGCTGCCGGTGGTGATCCGGAATGCGACGAAGGTGGCGATGGGGACCACGGGGCTGCTGGCGGCGGTTCCATATTTGGCGGCGGTGCTGCTGATGCTGGTGGTGGGGCATTTTTCGGACCGAAGGGCGGAACATCATCGGGCGGTGTCCAAAGCAGAACGAGGCGGGCTGACGGGGCGGCGGGAGTTTGTGTGGCCGTTCATGATGCTGGCTGGGGTGGCGCTGGCGGGATCGTTCTTTTCGGTGAATCATTCATTTGTGGTGGCGTACCTGTGCCTGATCGTTGCGGGGGCCTCGATGTATGCGCCGTATGGGCCTTTTTTCGCCATGGTGCCGGAATTACTGCCGTCGAATGTGGCGGGTGAGACGATGGCGCTGGTGAATTCGCTGGGCGCGCTGGGGGCGTTCTTCGGGACGTGGTTTGTGGGGCTGCTGCAGACGTATACAGGCAGCTCGAAGGCGGGATTTCTGCTGATGTCGTTGTCATTGATTGTGGCCGGACTGATGCTGATCGGAATGAAACCGGTGGAGGCGCACCGGGTACCGGCTGGAGTCGCGGCGGACTGAACGGGAGTGGGGATGCGGGAGATTGCGCTGGAGCGCGTGCTGGAATCAACGGGGCTCAATCTGAGCGGAGTGGCGACCCATGCGGCGGGTCCGGCGGGCGCGCTGCCGCTGACGCCGGAGATGCTACTGACGCAGCCCTCGGGGAATCTATTCGGCTTGAGCATGAACGTGGGAATGGGTTGGGAGGCTGCGCGGCTGGGAGGGCCGGAGGTCCTGATCCTGAGCACGCATGGCGGATTGCGGGCGGATGATGGGCGGCCGATTGCGCTGGGGTTCCATACCGGGCACTGGGAAGTAGGGCTGCTGGTGGCGGAGGCGGCGCGGGCGCTGAAGGACGAGGGCGCGACGCCATTTGCCGGGGCGGTGACCGATCCATGCGATGGGCGGACGCAGGGCACGACGGGGATGCTGGACTCGCTGCCGTACAGAAACGATGCGGCGATGGTGCTGAGGAGGCTGATGCGGTCGCTGCCGACGCGGGCGGGCGTGATCGGCGTGGCGACGTGCGATAAGGGGCTGCCGGCGATGATGATGGCGCTGGCTTCGTCGGGGGAGCTGCCTTCGGTGCTGATTCCGGGAGGGGTGACTCTGTTGCCAGAGCAGGGCGAAGACGCGGGAAAGGTGCAGACCATTGGGGCGCGCTTCGCGCAGGGGCAAATCTCGCTGGAGTATGCAGCAGAGGTGGGTTGCCGGGCGTGCGCATCGCCGGGCGGAGGCTGCCAGTTTCTGGGGACAGCGGCGACGTCACAGGTGATCGCGGAGGCACTGGGGCTGGCGCTGCCGCATACGGCGCTCGCTCCTTCGGGGCAGCCGGTTTGGCTGGATGCGGCGCGCAGATCGGCGGCGGCGCTGCTGCGGCTGCGCGTGCTCGGCATGGGGACGCGGGAGATCCTGACGGACGCGGCGTTTGAAAATGCGATGGTGTTGCATGCGGCATTTGGGGGCTCGACCAACCTGCTGCTGCATCTGCCGGCGATTGCTCATGCGGCGGGACGGAAGCGTCCGGGTGTGGAGGATTGGGTGCGGGTGAACCGGGAGGTTCCACGGATTGTGGATGCACTGCCGAACGGGCCGCGGGGATTTGCGACGGTGCAGGTGTTTCTTGCTGGCGGGGTTCCGGAGGCAATGCTGCATTTGCGGCGAGCCGGATTGCTGCGGCTGGAGGCGATGACGGCGGCGGGTGCGACGCTGGGCGAGTGTCTGGCTTGGTGGGAGCAGAGCACGAGGCGGCAGGAACTGAAGAAGAATCTTCTGGAGCGCGACGGGATCGATGCGGACGATGTGATTTTATCGCCGGATCGGGCGCGTGCGAAGAGGCTGACCTCGACCGTGTGTTTTCCCCAGGGAAATCTGGCGCCGGAGGGATCGGTGGTGAAGAGTACGGCGATCGATCCGGAACTGATCGCGGAGGACGGGATATTTCTTCATCGTGGGCCGGCGCGGGTGTTCACTCTGGAGAGCGATGCGATTGCGGCGATTAAGCAGGGGAGGATCGAGGCGGGCGATGCGATGGTGTTGGTCTGTTGCGGGCC
>JAJZJJ010000096.1 GCA_021810175.1 Acidobacteriota bacterium
AAACACCGCCAGCGTATAAATAACCGTCGCCGTGCCCGCCACCATGATGCCGAAGTAAGGCACCAGCCGCAGCAGGCCGATCAGCACGCCCCAGAGCGTCGCGTTCGGCACATGCAACAGGTACAGACAGAAGCCGAACACCGCCCCGTACATCGCGTTCACCAGCACGTTCATGACCAGATACGTGCTGATCCTCTGTCCCGCGTCGTTCAGCGCCTGCGTCATCACGTTGATCTGGCCTTCCCCGGCCAGCAACAGCACGCGATTCCGCAAGTCCTCCCGCTTGAACAGCATGTAGACCGTGAACACTACCACGATCGCAAATATGCCCAGCGGCTTCACCACAGGCAGCAGCAGCGAACCCAGATATGCCGGCAGCGACTCATGCGGCTGCACCACCTGCACCGGCGTCGGCGTAATGGGATTCTTCGACTGCGCCTCGGCCTCCATCTTCAGAATCTGCCGCTCCAGTCCCTCGCGCGTCATGTGACGGAACTGCGACGGCTCCACCGGCTTAGGCTCGACCGCCGGAGGCGGCGGCCCAGGCACCACCAGCCGCGACAAGTCGTCGCTCAATCCCTTGATGCTCGTCACCGCCCGCGCCAGCGGCCCCCCTGTAGGCACATGGATCGCGTTGATCTTGCTCTCGATGTTGTCCCGGTAATTCGGCAGCTCATTCACCACGCTCAGCATCTGCGCGCTCACCACCCACCCAATGACCGTCAGCACACCAAACGCGGCCACCACCACCAGAATCACTGACGGACCCCGCCGCAGGTGCATCCGCTCCAGCCGCATCACCGCCGGCGTCAGCAGAAAGCTCAGTGTCAGCGCCATGGCCAGCGGAATGAAAATATCCCGCCCAAAATACAACGCCGCCAGCCCCGCCGCGAACAGCAGCAGCGGCTCGCTCGCAAGGAGCGTCTTCCGGCTCTGCGAAATCGTATCCGTCGACATCGAATTCCGTCTCTCTATCAGTATGCCGTCATTCCCCTCGGCAGCTGCCCCAAATCAGCCCATGGAACCGTTCTCGCCGCCAATGCGTACACTCTAACGGAAAGAAGTGTGGAGGTTGCACCCATGGCCTCAAACTATCCTTATATCTATCCCGGCACCCCCCAGCAGCAGGCGGCCTTCTGCCAGCAGATGGCGCTCGTACAAAAAGACGAACTCGTCGGCTTTTTGCTCGCACTTCTGCTCGGCACCTTCGGCCTGCATCGTTTCTATCTCGGCGAAACCGGCTGGGGCATCGCCTATGTTGTCTTCTGCTGGACCGGCATTCCCACGCTGCTCGGCTTCATCGAGTGTTTCTTCATGCCCGGCCGCGTCCGCGACTACAACGCCGCCCGCGCCGCGCAAATCGCCGCGTGGGTCAGCCAGGCCATCCCGGCATCCGGCCCCAGATAGAGCATGTTCCCTCAAGGCTCTGGGAATAACGGGGCGCCCAGCGTGGCCGTCCGAGCAGAAAACGGCTACACCGAATCCATCCAAATCATCGACTGAACCGGCGAAATCCCCAAAAACAAAAGTGCCGCCGTTCTTAGCGGCGGCACGGAATCACGCAGCGTTGCTTATTTGGCGGGTGCCATGCTCATCGCAACACTGGTTGGCTTCTTTGGCGCGGGCGGAGAACCGCTCGTTGGTGCAGTGCCGGCGGCGTTTTCCGGTGCCGGATTGCCCCCGTTTCCGACCGGCGGCGCGGCCTGAAATGGGACCGGCGCCGTATTCTTCGATTCAAACTGCTTCACCCACTGGTTCGACTCATTCACTGCCGGCTTCTGGCCCGGTTTGTGTAGTGTCTCCAGGAAGGCCACCACCGCATCCACCTCTGGCGGTGACAGGTTCTTGCCGTAGGCCGGCATGTTGCCGCCGCCCTGCAGCACCTGCCGTATCAGCTGGCTGTAGGTCATCGTCGTCGCCACATCGTCCAGCGCCGGACCGCGCATGCCGCCATGGCCATCAATTTCATGGCAGTTGCGGCACTGCTTGTCCTGGAAGACGATCGCGCCTTGGCGCTCCAACGGGCTCAACGCCTTCACCTGTTCGGGCTTCAAGGTATCCGAGCTCCACGCGTTCATGTGCGGGCTCCACGGAGTGTACGTCCCCAGGTCCGTCAGCGCGCCCCAGCCCACCGCCAGCAGCATCACGGTCAGCAGCGCCACCGGGCGCCGGTGCCAGCTCTTCTCGCCTTCAGAGGCAACCAGGGGCAGGCCCAGCAGCGCCAGAATGATGATCGGCGGCCCGATGATCAGCAGCGGCGTTTCCATCCACGGCGGCAGGAAGGCCAGCGACGTGTAAATCCACAGGAAGAAGAAGTCTGGCTTCGGCTCCGTATGGATGTAGGTCGGATTGGCAATGCCGCCCGGCCCCTGCGGACCGAAAATCGCCGCGCACACCAGCACCGCCAGAATCACACCGCTCGAAAAGACGATGTCTTTCCACAGCGCCACCGGCACAAACGGCACGCCGTCTTCGTGCGTCAGCTTGTGGTACTCCTCCAGGTAGGTCTCCCGGCGCACCGCGCGTCCCGGCATCGGCCACTCGTTGATGCCCAGCTTCAGCACCATCCACACGTGCAGGCCCGCAAGCCCCAGCAGCAGCGCCGGAATAATGAACACGTGCATGACAAAGAACCGGCTGAGCGTAGCTCCGCCGATGATCGGTCCGCCCAGCAATAAATGGACGAGTTGCCCGCCGATAATGGGCACGCGGCTCGTGATCATCGCGCCGATACCAAGGCCCCAGTACGCATCCTGGTCAAACCGCAGCACCTGGCCCGTAAAGGCCATACCCAGCGTCAGAAGCAGCAGGATCACGCCGACCATCCAGGTCAGCTCGCGCGGATACTTGTATGCGCCGAACAGGAACACCTGGCACATGTGAATCAGCACGACGGCGACCATGAAGTTCGATCCCCATCCGTGCACCGCGCGGATGTACCACCCCAGCGTCAGGTTGTGATTCAGAAAGTTCAGGCTCTGCCACGCCTGCCCGGCCGACGGCACATAGACCAGCGCCAGCAGGATGCCCGTGAACACCTGCAGCATCAGCAGCGTAAACGCCGCACTGCCAAACACGTACCACCAGCTCGCGGTATTCTTCGGTACCGGGTGCAGCGCTGCTTCCTTCACCGGCTTTTCAAAGCCGACCCGCATCTCTACCCAGTCATAAACTTTCTTCAGGTCTTTCAACCGGCGCATGGTGTGTCTCCCTTACAGGGTCCGATGGTCGTCACCAGCTTCGCCGTGTTCGAAAGCGTTGGCATCTGCCCGGCGAAGATCTGTAGTTCGCCGTTCAATATCTGGTGCTTGTATTTGAAAAGCCCCCGCGGCGGCGGTCCGGCTGCTACCGATCCGTCCGCGTAGTACACGCCGCCATGGCACGGGCACATGAACAGCCTCGACTGCGGAAACCACCGCACCGGGCATCCCAGGTGCGCGCAGTTGATCGCGAATACCGTGAACTTCTGCTTCCCGGTGCGCCGTACCCAGCACGCGATGTCGTCGGTCTGCCCGTCCGTCGGGCTGCGCCACGGATTCACATACGTCGCCAGCCGCGTCTGCCCAACCGGGTATTTCTCAATGTCCCCCAGCGATACCCAGGACTTGTAAGCCCGGTCCTTCTTTGCCGGCGACAGAAGATAGCCCACAATTGGCGCCGCCAGCGCTAGACCCACAATCCCATTAAACGCAATGCCAATCTTCATCAGCAGCCACCGGCGCGAGATCTCGGCCTTGCTCATCCCTCCCGGCTGCACGTGCTGCTCTTCAACGCTTCCTGTATGTTCGCTCTGCATTTTGGTCTCTTCAGTCACGTTGTCCCTCACGGATGCGACGGATACGGTTGTCCCGGTGACGCCACTCGCAGCGATCCCAGGTACGTAACAATATCGGTGACTTCCTGATCCGTCAGAGGATGTCCCGGTTTGTCATTGCGCCAGTCCGGCTGCCCCAGGTCGGGCCGTCCGGCGATGATGATGGTCCGCAGCGCCTGGTTGCTGATCAGCGCGAGGAACGATGCATTCGTAATGCTGTCGTGCGGCCCTTCGTGGCAGGAAACACAGTACGTGATGTAGTCCTGACGCCCCTTTTCCGCATCGCCCCCCGTCGCCGGCTGCTCATAGGCAGGCGGTGTCATGCCGCCGAACGCGTTCGGCTTGGCCCACTCCTTCCGCATGCCCGCAATGATCGCGTTCACCTGCGGGTCGGTCAGCGTTCCGCCGTCCTTCTCGGCAAATGCCGTCATCATCGTCCCCGGCATGCCGCCGGAAATGATCTGCTGCAGCGTCTGATCGTCCACCAGCGCCTGGAACTCCGGGTTCGCCAGCGGAATCGCCATCCCGCCCTGCCCGGTCTCCCCATGGCAGGCCGCGCAGTTCTGCTTGTACAGCGCATGAAAGTTCATCTGGTCCTGTGGCGGCTGCCATTCATGCTTCGGATACCCGGGAAGACTCTTGCATCCCGTCAGCATGCACACAGCCAGCGCACAGGTTACGGCTACTAGGGGTGGAATCCGCATCAGTGGCCTTCCCCCTGGTGATTTTCGTGCATAAGACCCGGCGCCTCCAGACCCACGCGTATCGCGAAAGGCATGTTTCTCACTCGCTTGAAATTTTCGTCTCGGGACACAATCCAGCCCGCCACAAGCCCGTACGCCACCTGCGAAACCACAAACCACGGCCACGAAACGTGCGACGCCAGCGCCGGATTGATCAGACCCATCGAAGCATACTCCAGACCCGACCACACCAGCGGCAATGCAATGCCGCCCAGCAGAATCGGCCGGCTGGGCAGCATCGGCAGCATCGCACCGTAAATCAGCCCCACCAGCAGCGATGAAACTCCGTGGATCACCAGCGCTATCAGCAGCCACTGCCAGTGGAACGCGTTGATTTGCGCAGGCGTCACATTCTGCCAGTCCGCCACGCCCGCGCCGCCCAGCAGATTCACGCCGTACCAGATGCTGCCATGCGCAATCTGCCCGTAGATCAGCACCGGAATCACCATCGCGATTCCGCCTGCGATGCCGCCTTTGATGCCCGCAATCAGCGGCGACGTCGGAATGATTTCGCCCGGCTCAACATGAAGACCCGGCAGCTTGAACCGCTGCACCGTCTTCCGCTTGGTCTCGATCTCCACCGGCTGCACTTCCACTGGAACATGTTCGGCGTTCTCATGCGGCAGCACTTGCCGGAACCACCCGATGCAGCCGGCCAGCACCAGCACCACGCCCAGCAATGAAATGATCTCGCCCAGCAGAATGCCGCCTAGAAGCAGCGTGCAGCCAAACGCCAGCACAATCGGCCACGCCGTGTTTGCCGGCATGTGGATGCTCTCGCCGTGTGCGTGACCAGAGGGATGTTTTGCTATATCCGACATTCGCTCACCGCCCCAGAATGTAGACCACCGTGAAAACAACCACCCACACGGCGTCAACGAAGTGCCAGTACAGCGCCAGCGTCTTGATGTTGTACGCGTGCTTCTGCTGTACATGGCCTGTCAGTGTGAATATGAAGACCGCCGTCAGCATGATCAGCCCCACCACCACGTGCGAGGCGTGCAAGCCCACCAGCGAATAAAACGTGGTCCCGAACAGATTCGTGCTGATCGTCAGCCCGTCGTGGTAAATCAGCCGGTGCCATTCCAGCGCCGTCCCGCCCAGGAAGATCCCGCCCAGCACAATCGTCAGGCCCCAGAAGAAAGTGAACTGCTTCATCCGGTTGTGCTCGATCGCACGCTCTGCAATCCAGATCGTCAGGCTGCTCGACCACAGGCAGATCGTCATGAAGACCGGAATATCCAGCACCTGCGCCGGCTGCGGCCCGCTGACGCTCTTCCCGATGTAAAAAATGTAAGCCAGCACGAACATGCTGAACAGCGCCGTCTCGCCGATGATCAGCGAAATCATGCCCGATGCGCCGCGGCTCGGCAGTCGCCATTCTTCGTACTTGTTCTGCACTACAGGGATCGTCGCCATTACTCGTACTTCCAGTCCGGATCTTCAGGGTGCTTCAGATCCCAAAGGGGTCTACGGCTGTTCACAACCGGGTCAGTCGCAAAGTTATAGGCCGGCGGCGGCGACGGCGTCGCCCACTCCAGCGTCCAGGCATCCCACGGGTCGTTCCCCGCTTCCTTGCCCTTCATCAGGGAAATCACCACGTTGTACAGGAACACCAGCACCGCGATCGCCTGCACAAAAGCGCCAATCGTCTCGATAAAGTTCCAGATGCCCCACCCGCGGTCCGGCATGTACGTGTAAATGTGCCGCGGCATGCCCAGAATGCCCGGGATATGCATGAAGTCAAACGTCAGGTGGAAGCCGATCAGGAACAGCCAGAAGTGCCACTTGCCCAGCGTCTCGCTCAGCATCTTCCCCGTCGCCTTCGGGAACCAGTAGTAGATCGCCGCGAAAATGTTGAACACAATCGCGCCCACCAGCACGTAGTGGAAGTGCGCCACCACGAAATACGAGTTATGAAGCTGCCAGTCCCACGGCGCGGCTGAAAGCATGATGCCCGTCAAACCCGCAATCAGAAACTGGAACAGGAAGGCCAGGCAGAACAGCATCGGCGTCGCAAACACAATCTTGCCGCCCCATATCGTCGCCAGCCAGTTGAAGATTTTTATGCCTGTCGGAATTCCCACCAGCATCGTCGACAGCACAAAGAATGTCGTCGTCGGCGTGCTCATGCCCACCGTGAACATGTGGTGCGCCCACACGCCCAGGCTCACAAAGCCGATGCCCACCGAGGCTGCCACCATCGCCGCGTATCCAAAGATGCCCTTGCGCGAAAAGACCGGAATAATCTCGCTCGCTATTCCAAAGGCTGGCAACACCAGCACGTAGACCTCCGGATGCCCGAAGATCCAGAAGAAGTGCATCCACATCACCGCCGAACCACCGGCCTGCGTGTCAAAGAAGTGCCCGCCCAGGTAGCGGTCGATCATCAGCATGATCTGCGCCGCCGTCAGCGGCGTGATCGTCACCAGCGTCAGCCCGCTCACCACCAGCATCAGCCACGAGAACAGCGGCATCCGCATCAGCGTCATGCCCTTGCAGCGCATCGAAATCGTCGTCGCGATAATGTTGATCGCCGTGCCCAGCGTGCCCCATCCGGAAATAATCAGCGCAATCGCCCAGTAGTCCGGCGCATGCCCCGGCGAGAACGCCTTTTCCGTCAGCGGAGCGTAGGCAAACCAGCCCATGTCCGGTGCCGTGCCCACGCCATACAATCCAAACCCGCCAATAAAGCTGTAATACAGCAGCAGGCCGCCGAACGCCGTCAGCCAGAAACTGAAAGCATTCAGCCGCGGATACGCCATGTCGCGCGCGCCGATCTGCAGCGGCACTATATAGTTCGCGAATCCGAACAATATCGGCATGCCCACCAGGAACACCATCGTCGTGCCGTGCATGGTGAACAACCGGTCATACAGCTGAGGCGAGACAAAATCGTTGTTCGGAACCGCAAGCTGCACGCGGATCATCAGAGCTTCCACGCCCGCCACCAGCATGAACACCAGCGCGTAACTGATGTACAGGATCCCGAGCTTCTTATGGTCGACTGTGATGAACCACTCGCTCAGCCACTCGAAAAATGACTGCTTCGTCGCCTTTTGTGGCGTGATGTCGAGCGCGCCGCCAATCGGTAGTGTCTGGTCTGCCATGATGCGTTTTTCCCATTCTCCTGCCGGTACAGCAGATGCTTACCCCGCTCCCGGCACTGCAATGAAACTTAACGAAGCGAACAGAGGTATGCCGTCACTTCATCCAGCTGCTTGTTGTTCAGCTGCATCGCCGGCATCAGCACGCCCGGCTTGAAGTGGTCCGGATCCTTGATCCACGCCCGCAGATTCGCCGGCGTATTCGAGAGCGATCCCGATCCCAGCGTGTCCCGGCTGGCCAGGTGCGTCAGGTCCGGACCGAACCGTCCCGTCGCCACTGTCCCCCGGATCGTGTGGCAATCCATGCACGCATTGTGCATAAACACCTCGCGCCCCGCCGCCACCGCCGGATCTTCCACCGCCGGCTTTTGCTGGTTCTTGATCCATGCCTTGAACTGCGCTGGCGTCTGCACATAAACCCGCAGCAGCATCATTGCGTGCTCGGTCCCGCAGAACTGCGAGCACTGCCCCTTGTACAAACCCACTCGCGTCGGCAGAATCCACGTCGTGTTCACATGATTCGGTATGCAGTCCGTCTTGCCCGCCAGTTCCGGAATCCAGAAGCTGTGCACCACATCCGCAGAAAGCAGCTTGAAGTACGTCGCCTCGTCCACCGGCACGTGAATCTCGTTCGCCGTCACCACCCCATACTTCGGATAACGCACTTCCCACCAGAACTGGT
>JAJZJJ010000097.1 GCA_021810175.1 Acidobacteriota bacterium
CGGACGGCAACCAGAACATTTTCCTGGCGACGCATGACGGCATGGCCATCCGGTTCGGCGAAGAAGACGTGCGATCCATGGGGCGTCCCGCGCATGGAGTCCGCGGCATCGACCTCGGCAAGCACGACTGGGTAGTGGGTCTCGCGGTCACACCCAAGCCCAAAAACGGCGAAATGGCTCTCATCCTCAGCATCACCGAAAACGGCTTTGGCAAGCGCACCACCGTCGAGGAGTACCGGCTCCAGACCCGCGGCGGCAAAGGCGTCATTAACGTCAAAACCACCTCGCGCAACGGCAAGGTCGTCGGCATTCAGCTCGTCGATGAAACCTCGGAACTGATCCTGATCAGCCAGTACGGCAAAATCATCCGCATCGACACCACCACCGTGCGCGCGGCCGGACGCTCCACCCAGGGCGTGAAGCTGCTAAACATCGAAGAAGGCGACAAAGTGGCAGCCGCCGTGGTCATCCCGCCGGAAGAAGCCAGGGCCGAGCCGGAAAACGGCACCCTGCTCCAGTAAAACCTGAACAACCTTTACAGACACGATGGCCGCTCCCTCAGGAGCGGCCATCGTGTCTGTGCCAATCGTCATCTCTCACAGAGAGGCCTTCGTCCACGTCCAACAATCGTCATTGCCTGCATTCGACCAGATGCTTCCCACAAATCGATCCCGGAGCGTTGATATTGCCGAGTTGGCGATCGGATACGTTCTCATCCTGGCGGTCATCTGGACGCCGAATCCGGCACAAAGATTCCTGTACTGGACCGCCTTCCTGTGGATCGCGGTGACGTCCATTCGCCGCTGGAAGCAGACAAAGCCCAGCGGCCTCGGCCTGCGAGGCCTCCTGCCTTCCCTCTGGGTGGCGGCGGCCGCAGCAGCTCTCTTCTCCCTCGGCATTGGACTGGCTCACTGGGCCGGCAGTCTGCACGCGCTCTATGGCCCCCTGCCCGTCCTGGCACATGTCGGAGAATACGCCATCTGGGCGCTGATGCAGCAGTTCATCCTGCAGGTCTTCGTACTGTTGCGGCTCCTGCGACTGGGGATGCGTCGCTCGATGGCCGTGGCGCTCTCAGCGGCTATGTTTGGGGCGGCGCACATTCCCAACCCCATCCTGGCTCCGGCCGCGACGCTCTGGGCCGCCCTTTCCTGCATCCTCTATCTGCGCTACAGAAACCTGTACCCGATTGCCGTGGCTCATGCCTTCCTCGGAATGTGCCTGGCCATCTCCATCCCCAACGCCATCAATCACCACATGCGCGTTGGACTGGGC
Organism: Acidobacteriota bacterium; assembly: GCA_021810175.1. The sequence goes on from JAJZJJ010000097.1 coordinate 1,273, forward strand.
TATATCCGTTATCCAGGCGTTCACCGCAGCCACCTGGAAGTCACTGCCCGCTGATCGCCCCGGGAAAGAGCATCAGCCTGCTCAGGGCTTCGGCTTCCCTGGACGAATTCGCGAAGCCGGCACGATGCCTGTCCCCTCCAGCACCGAATAGAAGTGGTCCGCCGCCAGATTCTTCATCCGCTCCACCTCGCCGGACGGCCAGTGAATCACCACACTGTCGATTTTCGTCGCGGTGCCCAGTCCGAAGTGCACCCGCAGATCGTTCTGTGACAAGTAGCTTCCACCACTCTGCACCCAGGAGGTCTGCGTCATGCCGCCGGCGCGAATCTGTACCCGCGCGCCAATCGCCAGACGGTTACTCTTCGTCCCCTGCAGCTCAAAGCTCACCCAGTGGCGGCCAGGCACGCCCAGATTGCGCAGGATCATCGGCTTTCCGTCGATGTTCTCCACCACCAGATCCAGCCATCCGTTATTGAACAGATCGCCCACCGCAAGTCCCCGCGAGGCCTGCTTCTCCATCAGCGCCGTTCCGGCCTCGTCGCTCGCGTTGCAGAACTTGCCGTTGCCCTCATTCATCAGCAGCATCTTCGGCTGAAGATAGTTATGCACCTGCGGATAGACGTGCCCGCTGACCGCCACCAGATCCAGCCATCCATCGTTATCCACATCGGCAAATGCATCGCCCCACTGGAGCAGAGGTATCGAAGGTCCGGCAACTCCAGCCGGCCAGGAAACCTCAGTGAAATCCCAGTTGCCGTCATTCCGGTACAGATCGTCATTCTCGTTCTCGAAGTTGGTCACGAAAATCGACGGGCGCCCCGTGTGCAGATAATCGCCCACCGCAACACCCATCGATGCCTGCTCGGACCCGTCCTCGCTAAACGCCGTGCCGGAGTCGAAACCTATCTCCTTGAATTTTCCGTTGCCGAGGTTCTTGAACAGATAATTCGGCGTGGAATCGTTACCGACATAGATATCCTGACGGCCTGTGTTATTGAAATCCGCCCACACCACCCCCAGCCCGTAGTAGTGGTGCGGGCCGCTGATCCCCGCCTGCTTCGAAACGTCCGTGAATGTCCCGTTGCCGTTGTTGTGAAACAGCGTATCGCTCGTCCCGGGCAGTCCCCGGGGACCGCACTGGACCGCAATACCCATGTACCGGCACGTCGGCGCACTCCCGAATTTGGGCAGATCTTTGAGGTTGAATCCGACATAATGCGTCACCATCAGATCCACGTACCCATCGTTGTCGTAATCCCCAAACGCCGCCCCCGTGGCGAACCCCGGTGCGCCAACCCCCGCCTTCTTCGTCACGTCCGTAAACGTCCCGTTGCCGTTGTTGCGATACAGAATGCTATGGCCCAGGCAGGTGATGTAGAGATCGGGCCACCCGTCGTTGTTGTAATCTCCCACCGCTCCGCCCATGGCGATGCAGGAATGCGTCAGCCCCGATCCCGCCGTAACGTTGGTGAAGGTGCCGTTGCCGTTGTTGCGGTAGAGCGCCCCGTAAACTTTCTTGCCGTGCAGGGCCATATTCACCGTCGGCCCATTCGTAAAATAGATATCCGGCCACCCATCCCGGTTGTAGTCGATCAGGATCACCCCGCCGCCCATCGAATCGGGAATATAGCGCTTGTTCGGCGCCGATGTATGAACGAAATGAATCCCCGCCTTCTGCGTTACGTCAACGAACTGCGGAATCGGCCGCCCCGCGCACGCGTTGGACGCGGCCGATGCAGCCCTGGACTGCGCCTGCAGAGGCGCAACAGGCAGCGCCGCCAGCAACGTACTCAGCAGCCAGACAAATGCCGGCGTCGCGCGGAGACGTGCAGATCCGCCGCTGCCGGCCCGGACAATCGCGTGCTGGAGAACTCGCATCACCTCGGCCTGAAACCCACTATAAATCCGGGCTGAAACCACTGTATAAGGCCCGCAACCCGGGTACGCGACCTCCTCCGTCCGCGTCCACGTTTTTCTCAACACGCCAACACCGGCACGGCCCCAGCGCACTCAGACCCAGCAGTCCGTTGCTCCCTTCATCGGATTGGACTATCCTCCGGCGTAAGAAGCCTCGCGGCCGTATCTACACAGGTTGCCTCCCGCGTTAAACCTCCACCTCCCTTCCGCCGTCTAACCGGTAATCTCAGGGCCTCGCGAGTCAAAACAATGAATGCTTCGATTCCCTTCCGCCTGTCCATGGCCACTGCCGCTTTGGCGGCGCTGTCTGTTCTCCTTCCTTTTCAGGCAGGCGCTCAGTCCATGGGCTCCATCACCCTGCCTGTAACAGTCGTGGATGGACACGGCCGGCCGGTGAAGAACCTCCAGGCCTCCGACCTCATCCTCACAGACAATGGCGGAAAGCAGAAAATCGAATCGTTCACTCCTGTTTCGCCGGCCACACCCGCTCCCAAATCCTTCGGGCTCGTGGTCCAGACAACGTCCAGCCAGGAGGCTGAACTGGGCGACGAACGGCTGGCCGGCGTCTACTTTGTCGACCACACCCTCTCCGGCACCCAGGACAAAATCTTCGTCGTCGACTATGCCCATGAGGTTGACCTGCTCTCGAATCCCACCGCAAAGGTCAACACCCTGCATGACGCCGTCAACCAGCTCGGACAACGCCAGTTTGGCGACCAAAGCAAAGGCAAGGGCAGCAAAAACACCCCACCGCATTTGGCGCCCAGCGAAGGCGGGGCAAGACTCTACGACGCCATCTATCTGGCCTCGAAGGAAGTAATGAAGAAGGTCTCCGGGCAGCATGTCCTGATCGTCGTGGGCGACGGAATCGACCGCGGCAGTAAGGTTTCCATGCAGAAGGCCATTCGGGCCGCCCAGGATTCCAACACCGCCGTCTTCGCCATCTACTTCAGAGGCCAGCAGCAGCGAAAGAAGCACAACATGGGACGGGATCGGCGCGGACCGCTCGGCGGCGGATTCCCCGGACGAATGCCTGCTGCTTATCCGCGCGGCGGCTATCCCGGCGGTGGCGGCTATCCAGGCGGCTACCCGCGCGGCGGAGGCTATCCAGGCGGTGGCGGCTACCCCGGCGGCAATACCGGAGGCCAGCAGCCACGCCCCGCGGAGCACCCCGCCAGGCAATATGCGAATGGCAAACAGACCCTCGAACACATCTGTTCCGAGACCGGCGGATACATGGTCGAGGGCAAGCACGACAAGGCGGAAAAATCTTTCGACAAGATCACCAACCTGCTCAACCACCAGTACAAGCTGATCTTTGTTCCCAGCAAAGGCGCCCAAGAATCTGACTTCCAGCAGCTCAGCCTGAAGGCGTTTCGGAAAGACGTTTATCCGTTAATGCAGCAGGGCTATCTCGGACGATAGCCCTGCATCGGCGCACTCCCCTGTTGCTCACTGCTCCACAGCCTCGCGCAAACAGCCTCGCCAGGTGACGAAAGCGTACGATCGGGACGGCACGCCTCCATCCTCTGCGGCCATGATTCATTATGCTGAGAGGTGGGAATCTCCCGTATGCCGCATAAGTTTGCGTGGGCGCTCGTGCTGGCGAGCCTGCTCCTGCCTTCGTGTCTCCGCGCCTCGGTGCTCGGCCAGATCCGGGGCATCGTGCACGATCCGCAGCACCGCCCCATTGCCGGAGCGCACATCGCACTCCGTGCCGCCCACTCCGCTTTGTCCTTCCACGCCACCAGTAACGCATTCGGTTACTTTTCCATCCCCGCGGTGCCGGCTGGCGTGTATGTCATTACCGTTTCCAGCCAGGGCTTCGACACCATGCGGCAGACCATCGCCGTAACCTCAGCCGGAACCGCCGTTCTGCACTTTCCTCTGGAAGTAGCGTCTGTCCATCAGACGACCGTCGTCCACGCGCAGCAGGATATGGCAAATCCGGACTCCGCGACCCCGACAACCATGGTCAGTCGCCAGGACATTCAGCAGACACCCGGCGCGGATCGCACCAACTCCCTGGCCATGATCACCGACTACACGCCCGGCGCGTACATGGCGCACGACATGCTGCACATGCGCGGCGGCCATCAGGTGAGCTGGATGATCGACGGCGTGCCGCTTCCGAACACCAACATCGGCGGCAATATCGGACCCCAAATCGATCCCAGAGACATCGATACCGTGGAGATCGATCGCGGGAGCTACAGCGCCGACCTCGGTGACCGCACCTATGGAATGTTCGACGTCATCCCCCGGACCGGCTTCGAGATGAACCGCGAGGGCAGCCTGGTCATGACCGGCGGCAGCTTCGGCCAGACCGACGATCAGCTGAGCTTCGGAAATCATTCTGAGAAGTTCGCATGGTATATCGCCGCCAACGGCAACCGCAGCGGCTATGGTCTGATGACCCCAACAGAGCAGACCATCCACGACGCGGAGAACGGATACGGCGGCTTCACTTCCCTCATCGACAACCCCACTCCGCACGATCAGCTGCGCCTCGTCGGCCAGTTGCGCTCCGACGACTACCAGATTCCCTACGATCCCAATCCACGCGACTGGGAGAACCAGCTCTACAACTCATCGGGACTCCGCGATGCCCAGCGGGAGACCGACGGATTCGCCATCTTCTCCTGGGTCCATACTTTCAGCTCTTCCACGATGTTGGAGCTCTCGCCCTTCTGCCACGACAACACCGCCAGATACAAGCCTTCGCCCCGCGACTTTCCAACAGCGACCACGGCGAGGCAAACCGGACAGTACGCGGGCCTGCAGGCGTACTTTTCCACAACCGTCCGGCACAACTCGCTCAGGGCCGGCATTTATGGCTACGTCCAGCATGAGAACGATCTCTTCGGAGCCGTCTTCAATGATGGCAGCGCCCCGAATTTCACGCAGAATTCGCTGGTAATGGCGGGCTTGCAGGAGTCCTTCGTCGAAGATAACTTCCGGCCCACCCACTGGCTGGCGCTCATCGCCGGCCTCCGCCAGTCGCACTTTCAGGGTGAGATCGCGGAAGATGAAGTTGCTCCGAGAACCGGGATCGCCATCACCATTCCGAAGCTCGGATGGGTACTGCGCGGCTTCTACGGGCGCTTCTATCAGCCGCCGCCGCTCACCAGCCTCACCGGTCCGGCGCTGGCGTATGCGCGCGGCACGGATACCAGCTTTGTTCCCCTGCGTGGCGAACGCGACGAGGAACACCAGTTCGGAATCCAGATTCCATGGCGCGGCTGGCTGCTGGATGCGGACACCTTTGAGACCCGAGCCAGGGACTTCCTCGATCACAGCAACGTCGGCGAATCCAGCATCTTCATCCCCGTCACCATTCAGGGAGCGCTCATTCAGGCATGGGAGCTGACCCTGCGCTCGCCTCATCTGTGGCGCTTCGGCCAGGCCCACCTGGCTTATTCCAATCAGCTCGCGCAGCAGCGCGGCCCCATTACCGGAGGACTGATCTGCTATCCGCCGGGCTCAGCGGCATGCGCGGTGCCCCCCGGATACACGCCGCTCGATCACGACCAGCGCAATACTCTCAACGTCGGCTTCGACAGCCAGCTGCCCCACCAGGCGTGGGCAGCCTTCAACGTCTACTATGGATCGGGCTTCTCAAATGGCTATCCCGATCCCCCATCGCCCTACCTCGGTGCCTATCTGCCCGGGCACACAACAGCGTCCGTATCGCTCGGCAAAAAGCTCGGCGATCGCTGGGACGCCAGTATCGATGCCACCAACGTCGCCAACACCCGCGTGCTGCTCGATAACAGCCTCACCTTCGGCGGTTTTCACTACAACGCCCCGCGCGAGATTTACGGCCAGCTCCGCTACCGCTTTCATTTTTGACAGATCTTTATCTTCGAATGGCGGCGTCTCGACCCGCCGGATCTCTCCCCTTGCACGCCCGGCCGCGGACAACCGGCGGCGCACCACGACCAATCCCACAATAAATGGCTACTCTGATGGATCCGAATTTTGTAACGGCTCCCGAAATCCTCGAAAAAACAAATGAAGCGATGAGCGCGATGCGGGACGAGATTCTGAATCCCGCGCGGGCCGCGTCCCTGCCGGCGATCGACCCCGGGCCGGAACCAACCCCGCAGCTCCCCGATGTTCCCGAACCGGTGCCCGCCCCCGGCCCTCCCCCGGAGCCGGACCCCGAGCCTTATCCCGGACCTCCGCCGCCATCCCGGCCCCTGACCTGACCGAACTTTGCGGACCCCGGTTTTTGCAATCTTCCCTGGCGCCGGCCCAGCAGAATTAACATTCGGGGCGCGAAGCGATTGTTACAATCGCGTTAATACAGACCCTCAACGGGCCTCTCTAGGGGTACTTTCGGCAGCGCCATCATGAATCTTTATGTTCTTCGCCATGCGAGTGCGGGAACCCGTCGTGCCAATCCTGTTGTGGACGCGAAGCGCCCTCTCGACAAGGAAGGCAAGCAGCAGTGTCTGCTCGTCGGCGCCTTCCTCAACCGCCTCAACGTGCAGTTCGACCGCGTCGTCTCCAGCCCCCTCAAGCGCGCCATGCAAACCGCCTCGCTCGTGGGCAACGAAACCGGCTACGATAACCCGGTCGTCGTCTCTGAGGCGCTTTCGCCCGAGGCCGGCGTGCACAAGTTTCAGGAGCTCATTCGCGGCCTCGAAAAATTCGATAACGTCCTCGTGGTCGGCCACAATCCCAATATCCCTCTGCTCCTCGGCTCGCTGATCGCGCCTTCCACACGCATGAGCCTCCGCCTGCGCAAAGGCGCCATCGCGCGCGTCGACTGCACCCGGCTCCCCGGAACCCTCCACTGGCTCGTCGATCCCCGGATCCTCCGCGGCGCCTACTCCAGAGCGACAAAGAGATCCCGCCCGAAGACCTCGCGAAAATAATCGGCTTCCTTGCGTAGCGACCACAGCTCCAGTTCCGCGCCCGTCCGGCCCGGCAGCAGTTCCAGCAATACACGCTTCGGATATACCCGCACCCGCATCCTCAGCACATCGCTCACGCGGTCCTCGTTCAGCGCTGCCGCCAGCCGCAACAGCACCACCGCCCGCCGGACGTGCTCGTAATCTTCCGGCGGAATCTGCCGCATCGTCCGCCCTTCCGGAGCCGGCCGGCTCTTCCCCAGATAACGG
>JAJZJJ010000098.1 GCA_021810175.1 Acidobacteriota bacterium
CTCGGCGCTCTGGAAGCGGTGAAGGAGCTGAAGCGCGAGAAGCAGGTGTTCCTTGCCGGGCAGGACTGCATCCCGGAAGCCATCGAGCAGATTCGGGACCCCGGCAGCCCGTGGGTTGGCTCGGTTTCCCATGAGGTTGCCACGTATGGGCCGCGGCTCATTCAGCTGGGACTTGCGATTCTGCGCGGCCAGACGGTTGCTCCCTATAACCATGTGGAACACAAAGTGGTGACGCGCGAAAATCTGGAGCAAGCCGGGTTCGGCAATCATTAGCGATTGCGGGGGCCTATGGATGGCTCCGCGGGCGAGGAGAGCTGTTTGCGTTCCATATTCCTATAGAAACAGTTGCTCTATTGATCTTGATGTGCCATGATGGGATCGAGATTTTGATCCAACATGGGAAAAACCAAGATGTCGCTGCGCTTTCTGAAGGATCTGTGGGATGAAAAGACGGCCTCCACGCTGGATGAGCCGGAATTACTGCGCTATCGCTCGAACCTGCTGGGCGCCGATCTGCGCATCACGAACTTCGCGGGTGGAAACACCAGCTCGAAGTTACGGCAGCAGGACCCGCTGACGGGGGAAGCCACGGAGGTGCTGTGGGTGAAGGGCAGCGGCGGCGACCTGGGCAGCATGAAGCGTTCCGGCTTTGCCACTCTGTATCAGGATCGAGTGCTGGCGCTGGAGAAGCAGTACCAGGGCGTGGCGCTGGAAGACGCGATGGTGGAGCTGTATCCGCTGTGCACCTTCGGCAGGAACTCGGTGGCGGCTTCGATCGACACGCCGCTGCATGCGTTCCTGCCGTTTCCTCATGTGGATCACCTGCATCCGGACTGGGCGATTGCGATGGCGGCGGCGGCCAACGGCAAGATCAAAATGGAGGAGTTCAACCGCGAATTCGGACACAAGCTGGTGTGGCTGCCGTGGCAGCGCCCGGGATTCGAGCTGGGTCTGATGATGCGGCGCGCGGTGGAGGAGAACCCGGGATGCGACGGCATCGTGCTGGGTGGTCACGGGCTGTTTACCTGGGGTGAGACGCAGCGGGAATCGTATCTGAACACGATCACGATGATCGATCAGCTTGGCCAGTTTGTGCATGCGCACGAAGAGCGGCGGAAGTCGCCGGCCTTTGGCGGCGCTGTGGCGCAGACCCGGCAGGACCGCGGGACGATTGCCACGGAGCTGATGCCGTATCTGCGCGGGATGGTATCGCAAAAGAAGCGGCTGATCGCGACCTTTACCGACCTGCCCGAAGTTCAGCGCTTCGTGAACAGCAGGGATGCCGCGGCTTTGGCTCATCTCGGCACGAGCTGCCCGGATCACTTCATCCGCACCAAGATACGTCCGCTGTTTGTGCCCGCGGAGGACAAGGCCGATGTGGAGGCGCTGAAGGCTGCCATCGGCGGCGCCATGGACGCCTATCGCCGGGAGTACGCCGAGTACTACCAGAAGCATGCGCAGCCGGATTCGCCGGCCATGCGCGATCCGAATCCGACCGTGGTGCTGGTTCCCGGGGTCGGGATGTTTTCCTTTGGTAAGAACAAGGCTGAGTCGCGCGTGACGGGCGAGTTCTACGTGAACGCCATTCATGTGATGGAAGGCGCGACGGCGCTGGCCGGCGAGACCAGCGTGACGGACTTTCCCCAGGCGGGACCGGCGGCGCCCTGCGAGGCTTTCAAGGCGCACGCGAACTATGTGGCGTTGCCGCTCTCGGAGGCCTTCCGCATTGAGTACTGGGCGCTGGAGGAAGCGAAGATCCGCCGTCAGCCTCCGGAAAGAGAGCTGAGCCGCCAGATCGCGCTGATTGTGGGAGGAGCGAGCGGCATTGGCCGGGCCACGGTGCTGCTGGCGGCGGAGCGCGGGGCGCACATCGTTATTGCCGATCGCGACACCGCAGGCGCACAGGCTACGGCGAAAGAGGCCCAGGCCATCGCCGGGCGCGAAGCTGTGGCAACCGTCTCCATCGACATTCGCAACCGTGAGGCGATCCAGTCGGCGATCAGAGAGACGGTGGCTCGCTTTGGCGGCCTGGACATTCTCATCAACACGGCGGCCATGTTTCCCTCGTCGCCGGACGGAGTGGTGAGCGATGCGATGTGGGGCACGACGCTTGAGCTGAATGTGACCGCGAACTATTTGCTGGCCGAGGAAGCCGCGAGGATTTTCGGCGAGCAGAAGCTGGAGGCGAGTGTGGTGCTGACCAGCTCCGCCAACGCCGTGGTGCCAAAGCGCGGCAGCGAAGCCTACGACGTGAGCAAGGCCGCGGTGAGCCATCTGGTTCGCGAACTGGCGGTCTCCCTGAGCCCGAAGGTGCGCGTGAATGGCATCAATCCGGCGACGGTGGTGAAGGGCTCGACGATGTTTCCGCGCGACCGCGTGATGACCTCGCTGAAGAAGTACAAAATCGCCTTCGATGCGGCGAGCACGGACGACGAACTGCGCACGCTGCTGTCGGAGTTTTACGCGCGGCGCACTCTGACGCACCAGCCGATTGAGCCGGACGATTGCGCCCAGGCGATCCTGTTCCTTGCGGGGCCGAAAGCGCGCTGTACGAGCGGCCATTTGATTCCCGTGGACGGCGGTCTGCCCGAGGCGTTCCTGCGGTGAGTTCGCGGCCCGCGCTGGTGGCCATCGATCTTGGAGCGGAGAGCTGTCGCGTCTCGCTGCTGCGCTGGCGGCAGGACGAGCCTGCGATCCGCATAGTGCACCGTTTTGCGAACGGACCCGTTGTTCAGGGCCAAAGGGTGCGCTGGGATCTGAAACGCATCTGCAGGGAGCTGGATCGCGGCCTGCAGCGGTGCGCAGAACTGGCGGACGAGGGCGTTGCATCCATTGGAGTGACGGGCTGGGCCGTCGATTACGTACGGCTCGGTGCACTCGGATCGCCCTATGCCCAGCCGTTCTGCTATCGCGATCCGCGCGCCGCGGAAGCGATGGCGGAAGCGCACAGGCTGATCTCCGCTGAACGCCTGTACGAGATCACGGGCGTTCAGATTCAGCCGATCAATACGGCTTACCAGCTCTATGCGGATCGGCTCGACGGCGTTCCCGGTTCCATGCCGTGGGTGAATTTGCCGGAGTATATCCTGCACTGGCTGGGCGCTCCGCGGATCGCCGAATACAGCAACGCCTCCCACACAGCGCTTGTGGACGCGGGGACCAGGCGCTGGTCGAGGGAGATATTCGATGCTCTTGGACTGGATGCGGCAGCCGCTCCGGAACTGGTGCCACCCGGCTCCGTTCTGGGACCAGTGAAGGATTCCTTACGCTCGATGCGTGCGTTTCAGCACACGCGCCTCATTGCTCCCGCATGCCACGACACGGCTTCGGCCATCGCAGGGATACCGGCGCGGCAGGGATCGTGGGCTTACATCAGCTCGGGAACCTGGTCGCTGGTGGGCACAGTGCTGACCGCTCCGCATATCACGACGGACGCCCGCCAGCGGGGGTTCACCAATCTCGGTGCGGCGACGGGCGATATTCTCTTCCACTGCGGGATACCCGGTATGTGGCTTCTGCGGCAGTGCATGAGCGCCTGGGAAGAGGAGAGGTCCTGTTCGCTGGAAGCGCTGATCGACGCGGCGCAACGCTCGCCCGCGCCGGACTACCTGCTGGATTTGAGTGACGGGAGTCTGCAGCTTCCCGGCAGGATGCCCGCGCGTATCAACGACCAGCTGAGGGCGCGCGGAATCGCGCCACTTCCGGAAGGATATGAGGCTGCGCCCGCTGTCGTGAACCTGATCTTCCACAGTCTGGCGCATCGCTACGCCGCATTGCTGCGGGAAATGCGCGAGATGACGGGTAAACCTCTGGAACGTGTTTGCGTGGCGGGCGGAGGGAGCCGCAATGAGCTGCTGAACCATCTCACGGAGCGGGCTTCCGGACTGCCGGTACAACGCTGCTCCGCTGAAAGCGCAACCCTGGGAAACTTCGCCGTGCAATGGGCCAGGCTGGAAAGCGAGCAGCGGGCGATCGATTCAACTCTGCTTGTTCCCTATGCCGCACAACTGGAGAACGCCAGACCGGAGGAATAGAGCACAGGCCATGGCCCGGATGGCGACGCCGAGCCGGCTCAGAACGGCGGCAAATCAACCAACGCCTCATTCGGCCGGCAGAACGACGCCGCCGCTGTTGCAGGATGGACCCCGATGATAAAGACTGCGCTTCACCTTCGCCGCGTCCAGCTCGCCACCGCCCTTGTGTTGCTGTTCGCGCTTCAGGTCCACGCGGAGATTCGCGTGCTGCGCGTGGATCCGCACCAGACGGATCCAGCGATCGCCACCGTTCACGGTCCGCATATCGCGGTCTACGATCCTCAGGCAGCGTCGCGGCACAAGCTGCTGCTCTTTTTGCCCGGCACCGGCGCAAAGGCAGCGGGCAGCCTGCAGCTCGACAGCGCATTCGCCCGCTGGGGGTTTCATGCCATCAGCCTGGACTATGAGGACAATGTGATTGCGGTGTCCTGCGCGCACAGCATGGACCCAACGGCCTTCGGCCGCTACCGGGATGCCATTGTCACCGGCGCCAGTGTCAGCAACCAAGTCAAAGTCAACCGCGCGAACTCGATCCTCAACCGATTCACAAGGCTGCTGGTTTATCTTACCGCCCACAATCCTGGCGGCGGATGGGGCGAGTTTCTCTCCCACGGACAACCGGTCTGGAGCCGCATCATCGTTGCGGGACACTCGCAGGGAGCCGGTCATGCGGCCTACATTGGCAAGCTGTTTCGGGTTGACCGAGTGCTGATGTTTTCGGGCCCGCAGGACTATATGGACAAACTTCACAGACCTGCTCCGTGGCAGGCGAAAAGGAGCGCGACACCCGCTTCGCGCTATTTCGCCTTCCTGAATCTGAAGGACCCGTTCAACGTGCACCACCAGATCGCGAACTGCATGATGCTCATGAAGATGGCCAGGCCGAAGTTTCTGATGGTACGCCCGGGCGAAGCCATCCGCGGCCACTACCAGATTCTTGTGAACAATTACCCTACCCGGCACCACCACGCTTCGACGCTGTTTCCGCAGTTTGCAAACGTGTGGAAGTACATGGCGACAACAAAGGCCGGATAGAGAAGGAGAAAAGTGCGGCCCTCAATTCCCATGCCATTCGGCCGGCTAGCCGTACCGCACTGGATTCGATCCTGGTAACGGGTCTCCGGATCGTGCGGAGTCCATTGCCGATCGACTACTGCTCGAACATTGTGGAGGTTTGATTGAATCGACGCACATTTCATAAGCTGGCCGGGCTGGCGACGATGGGCGCACTCACTACGGATCTGAAGGCCGATGCCGAACAGGCCCACCCTCCAGGAGACGCGGGAGAAGTGGTGCTGGAAGATGATGAGCTCCTGGTGGCGTTCGACTCTGTCACCGGGGTCCTGTCGCGGATGATCTATAAGCGGACGAACTGGACGATCGAGCGGCGACCGGCGCTTGGCGCCAGCTTTCGGCTTCTGGCGCCGCTGCCCCATCGCCGGGACAACTTCGTCCTCGGAGAGAAGCAGAAGGCAGCCAGCGTGAAGAAGATCTCCGAACATGAGGTGGAGATACGCTGGGACAACGTCTGGAGCCAGCACGGAGGCATCCTGCCCATCGGGCTGACGGCCAACGTCAGCCTGTCCAAGGGGAAGCTGACGTTCGGAGCGACGCTGAATAACCGATCCAGCCTGACGGTGGAAACCATCGATTATCCCTATTTCGGCGACCTGAACGCACCTTCGCGCGACGCGCAGCTGGCAGCGCGGACGATGTCGTACGGCGATCTCGTGTTCGACGAAATCCACCCGAACTTCGCGAATGAAAAGGGCTACTGGGGAGTTACCTACCCTACGAAGACCTTCGGCTCGCAGCACAGCCTGTTCTGTCTCCTGCAGGCCGCCGAGCAGGGAGTGTACGTTCAGGTTTCCGATCCTACGCTGCCCTACTATGTGGAATACACTTTCGAGCAGCATCCCGGCCTGTTCGAAGGCAATCTGGTTCCGGAAACCGACACGATATCCGGATGGCCGGTGCACCTGAAGTTCAGGACCTGCCATTTTATCTTTGCTCACCCGAAGTCGGTGACCAGCCTTACTCCAATTGTGATCGAGGGCTATCAGGGCGACTGGCATGCCGGTGTGGATGTTTACCGCCAGTGGCGCAATACCTGGTACGTGCCCGCTGAGCTTCCGGAGTGGGCAAAGGATGTGCACTCGTGGACGATGTTGCGGATGAATACGCCGGAGCAGGATTACAGCGTTCCCTATTCGAAGGTCTTCGAGTACGGCAGGGAATATGCGGAAAACGGCGTTCGCGCGGTGCAGCTGGTGGGTTGGAATATCGGGGGCCAGGATGGTGACGACCCGAACATGAGCACCGACCCGCACCTGGGCACGTGGGAGCAGCTTCACGAGGCCATCGCCAGCGTCCAGAAGCTCGGAGTGAAGGTGATCCTGTTCGGCAAGCTGAACTGGGCCGACCTGACGACACAATGGTACAAGACACAGCTTTACAAATATCAGGCGACCGATCCCTACGGCATCCCATACCAGCACGGCGGGTACAGCTACGTAACTCCAACGCAGCTGGCACAGATCAACAACCACCGCCGGGCGGTGATGGATTTTATGGACCCGGAATATCAGAACATCGCCACCGAGCAGTTCGAGAAGGTGCTGGGGCTGGGCTCAGCCGGCTGGCTATGGGATGAGGTGGCCAATCACGGGATCGTTCTCTACAACTTCGCGGAGGGCCACGGTTATGTCCCCCCTGGCTACATCTATCGTGGAGACCAGCCGATAGCGGCCCGGCTGCGCAAGGTTGCCGATCGGGTCAATCGCGATTTCCTGTTTGCCGGGGAAGGCCCGCAGGACTGGCTGATGCAGTATTTCCCCGTCTCCGAGACCGGGTTAAGGCCAACGCCGGTCTGCCAGTATCTCGATCGCAATTGCCTGATGCTGGCCGGGGTCAGCGGCTTCGACGACCGGGAAAAGCTGAATATGATTCTGCTGCAGCGATATGTAATTCAATACGAGCCCTTCTATTACAAGGGACACCTGACGGATTTTCCGCTGACCCTGGAATATGGAAAGAAGATTGACGCGCTGCGCCGGCGGTACAAAGCCTATCTCTGGGATGGCGAATACAGGGAGACTCTGGGAGCGCAGGTGGCCTCCGACGGTCCATGCCGCCATTCGGTATTTGTGGCTGCGGGAGGGAAGCGGGCGGTTGTGGTTATCAATCAGGAATTCGACAAGGGGCACCATGCAAGCGTGACTTTACCCAATGCAGGCAAACTGGTGGCAGCCAGCCCGGAACGGATCGAGGGCGTGGCTACAAATGGAAGCGTGTGGATTCCGGCACGTTCGGCAGCGGTTGTCATCGAACAGTAGGATTGCGCGAAGGTGCCGAAGGGAATCGAGGACGCAGTGCCGTGGTGGCTTTTGGAACGAGACGACGTGTACGTGCCCGGTTGGCATCAATCAGATTGATTCCGGTTCAATAGCGAGATTGAAACAATGGACGGTAACGTACACGTCATGATATTCTCCGCTTCTGATTGCTCGTTCTCGGCGGAGTGGGAAACAGAGCGCCTGTTTGCGCAGGGGATCGGCACAAGGGTATGACACAGTCACTTCGGGACCGCAAAGGAGATGAAACAGAAGCCGGGGTGAGCGCAAAACTGCGGTTGCCCGAAGCGCCGGCTTCGGAAGCCGGTCCGGTAAAGGCGTGGGAGGAATCGGTGCGGCTGCGCACGTACATGCCGGCCGCTCCCGACCGCAATCCCCTGTTTCTGGAGAAGCGCGTCTATCAGGGCAGCAGCGGGCGGGTGTATCCGCTGCCGGTCATCGACCGAATCGAGACGCAGCCGGAGGAGCATGCATGGAAGGCCATCCATCTGGAGAACGAATACATCCGGCTGATGGTTCTTCCGGAAATTGGCGGGCGTATTCACGTTGGCCTGGACAAGGTGAACAACTACGACTTCTTCTATCGGCAGAATGTAATCAAACCGGCGCTGGTGGGGCTTGCCGGACCATGGATTTCCGGCGGAGTTGAGTTCAACTGGCCGCAGCACCATCGGCCCGCGACATTTATGCCGGTGGAGACGTTCATCGAGCGGGAGGCAGATGGCAGTGTCGTCGTCTGGTGCAGCGATCACGATCCGATGGCACGCATGAAGGGGATGCACGGCCTGCGGCTTTCTCCGGGCAGCGCACGCGTGGAGTTGCGTGTGCGGCTTTACAACCGCACCGCCGATACGCAGACATTCTTATGGTGGGCGAACGCCGCGACTCACGTCCACGAGGCATATTTGTCATTCTTT
>JAJZJJ010000099.1 GCA_021810175.1 Acidobacteriota bacterium
GGGCGGCTGCTTTCGCCTTCGCTTCCATTTCGCCACCGGCGGCCGGCTACGGCAGAAGAATCGCCGGAGAATCGTCGGGCATCTTTCCAGAAAGGAACCGCAAATAAGAAAATTCCAATCTGGAACTGGGCTGCCGCGGCCGATCACCGATTCCGCCCGCGGCAAACCGGCCAGGCACAGGTACAATCGAAACTTCAGGAAAATGTCAGATCAAATCCACGACACCGTCATTCTTGGCTCCGGCTGCGCCGGACTCACGGCCGCCATCTACACCGCTCGCGCGAATCTGAACCCGCTGGTGCTGGAAGGCCACGAGCCAGGCGGACAGCTTTCCATCACCACCCTGGTCGAGAACTTTCCCGGGTGGCCGGAGGGCATTCAGGGACCGGAGCTGATCGACAACATCCGCAAGCAGGCGTCCCGTTTCGGCGCGCAGTTCCGCCTCGGGCACCTGGCCACAGCCGACCTGACCAGGCATCCGCTCACTCTGAATCTGGGGAATGAGACGATCCTGACGAGGACGCTGATCATCGCCAGCGGAGCTTCGGCGCGCTGGCTGGGACTGCCCTCGGAGCAGGCGCTGATCGGCCATGGCGTGAGTTCCTGCGCCACCTGCGACGGCTTTTTCTTCGGCGGCCAGGAGATTGCCGTAGTCGGCGGCGGCGATTCGGCCATGGAGGAAGCGCTGTTCCTGACCCGCTTCGCGTCGAAGGTAACGCTCATCCACCGGCGCGATCAGTTCCGGGCATCGCGGATCATGCTGGATCGGGTCATCGCCCATCCGAAAATCCAGCTGCTGACCAACACCGTGATCGAGGAAGTGCTGGGCGTGGAAGAGAAGCAGGTTACCGGTCTGCGTTTGCTGGATAAGATGACCGGCGTCGAGTCGATTCTCAACATCACCGGCTTGTTTCTGGGCATCGGCCATACTCCCAATGCGGCAATGTTTGCCGGCCAGCTCGATCTGGACGAGGACGGTTACATCAGGACCCACGACTTCGTCTTCACGCGCGTTCCGGGCGTGTTTGCCTGCGGAGATGTGCAGGACCGCCGCTACCGCCAGGCGATCACGGCTGCGGGAACCGGATGCATGGCGGCTCTTGAGGTGGAAAAGTACCTCGAAGAACACGGGCGCTAACGCGCAGAAATAGAACAGGACCCGCAATCAGGCGAGTCCTGTTTCAGCTTCCGCATTCGGCATGCGCGCCCACGCAAAGAGGCGCGGGCGATATCCGGGAAGCGACCAAACCAGCGTACTGTACAACCGTCCAGCGGACGGCATAGAGTGGGGACGCGGCTTGGCCGCCGAATCGCGCCGCAGGGCGTCTTTTTCCGCCGCCGGCCCCTCTAAGGACACTATGCCAAATCCATCGATGCGTTCCGTCCGGACGATTTGCGCCGGGCTGTTGCTGCCGGCGATGGCCGGCCTGCTCCTGGCCTGCAATAGCCACCATCACCAGAAGCAGGCCCACAACTCGGATCCCGTCCCCAACAACGAGAGCCAGAGCATAACCACCTACCACGACAACCTGGCGCGCACCGGACTGAACGACCACGAGACAGTACTGACCCCGGCCAACGTCAACTCGTCGCAGTTCGGGCTGCTGCGGGTGATGCCGGCAGACGGCAAGGTCGATGCCGAACCGCTCTATCTTTCGAACGTGAAGATCGGCGGCAAAGAGCACGATGTGGTGTACGTGGCGACGGAACACGACAGCGTCTATGCCTTCGACGCCGACACCGGCAGGCAGCTGTGGAAGACCTCGGTGCTGGCCCCGGGCGAGAAGACCAGCGGCAGCCACGCCTGCAGCCAGATCACGCCGGAGATCGGCATTACGGACACGCCGGTGATCGACCGGAACGACGGCCCCCACGGCGCCATTTTTGTGGTGGGGATGTCAGAGGACGCCCAAGGACACTATCACCAGCGTCTCCACGCGCTCGACCTGACTACGGGAGCGGAGCTCCCCAACAGCCCCACGGAGATCAGGGCGTCGTACCCCGGCAAGGGCGCGGGCAGCAAAGGCGGCCGCGTGATCTTCGAGCCGGGCCTGTACGCCGAACGCCTTGGCCTCACGCTGATCAACGGCGACCTGTACCTGGGCTTTACCTCGCACTGCGACCAGGGCCCGTACACCGGCTGGCTGATGGGCTACAGCGAATCGACGCTGAAGCAGACCAGCGTGCTCAACCTGACTCCGAACGGACACGAAGGAGCAATCTGGATGTCTGGTACGGCCATGGCGGCTGACTCAAAGGGCAATCTCTATTTTCTGGATGGAAACGGCAGCTTCGACACGCACCTGAACGCGAAGGGATTTCCGGCGAACGGGGACTTCGGCAACGGCTTCCTGAAGGTATCGACGAAGGGCGGCAAGCTGGCGGTGGCCGACTACTTCGAAACCCACAACACCGTAGCCGAATCGAGGGCCGACCTGGATCTGGGCTCGGGCGGGACGCTGCTGCTGCCCAACCTGACCGACGCCGCCGGCAAGACGGTGCAGCTGGCGCTGGGAGCCGGCAAGGCGGGGACGATCTTCGTGGTGAATCGCCACGCGATGGGAAAATTCAACCCGAAGAACAACAACGCGTTGTATCAGGAGGTTCCGCGCCAGCTGACGCCTGTGTTCTCGATGCCCGCATACTTCAACCACACGGTCTACTACGGCTCAGTCGGCGATCACCTGAAGGCCTTCCCGATTACGAACGCAAAACTGGCCATGAAGCCCAGCATGCAGAGCCGGAACAGCTTCCAGTATCCGGGGACGACGCCTTCGATCAGCGCCAACGGGACTTCCGACGGAATCGTGTGGGCGGTGGCCAATTCTTCGCCGGCGGTGCTGTATGCCTACGACGCGGCCACTCTGAAGGTGCTGTACGACAGCAATCAGGCGCCCAGCGGGCGCGATCGCTTCGGCAACGGCAACAAGTTCATTACGCCGCTGATCGTGAACGGCACGGTGTTCGTGGGCACGCCGGACGGAGTGGCGGAGTTCGGGCTGCTGCACTGAGAGCGGGCCTGGGCGCTCATCCTGATACAGGATCAGCCCCGGGGGCGAGAATCTCCAGGATGATTTTGTTGCGGTAGTCGAAGATCCGCTCGACCGACCGGCGGACGAAGAGTGCCCGGGCCACAGCGCCCGCGGGGCCGAAAGGCAGATCGTAGTCGACGCGGTCCCGCATCAGCGTGCCGCCCGGAACCTCCTCAAAGGTATGCCGATGGCGCCATGCCTTATAGGGTCCCCGCAGCTGGACGTCGATAAAGTGGCCCGGCGGCTCAAAGGCGTCGATGCGTGTGCGCCAGCGGAACTTCACCCCGTAAAGACGAAGCTCATAATCGATCAGGGTCCCGGCGCGCATAGGGATGGGCGCCGGGGTAAGGATGCGGAAGCGCAGAAAGGGCGGTGTAATCCGCTCAAGATTGATCGCGTCCGAGAAGAAGGCAAAAACCTCGGAGCGGGGACGAGGAATCAGCAGACTGCGTTCAAGATGCCACGGCATGGGACAGGGTGCTCCGGAGTCGATGATATCGGCAGGTGCATGAAAGGGTGCAACCGGCCCGGCCAAAGACCGCGGCTGAACGAATGACGATGCCTCGATCCGTCACTCGTTCAGTAGTTCTTCAGGCTGTGGCAACCCCGACGGCATCCAGTGCGGCGAGCGCTTCCGGCGGCAAATCCAGCGTGGCCGCCGCCAGGTTCTCGCGCAGATGCCCAACCGACGAGGTGCCGGGGATGAGCAGGATATTCGGCGACCGATGCAACAGCCACGCGAGCGCAACCTGCATGGGCGTGGCGCCCAGCGATGCGGCTACTTCGTCCAGCGCCGACGACTGCAGCGGGGTGAAGCCTCCCAGCGGAAAGTAGGGAACATAGGCGATGCCCTGGACGGCCAGCTCCTCAATGAAGGCGTCGTCGGCGCGGCGAGCCACATTGTAGAAGTTCTGGATGCAGACGATATCGGCGATGGTCTGCGCCTGGGCTAGTTGGCTGGGCGAGATCGTGCTGAGGCCGATGTGGCGGATGAGACCCTGCTGCTGCAGTTCGGCCAGCGCCGTGAGCGGCTCTTCCAGCGGATCGTCGTTCGGCTCCGCGAACCCTCCGAGGCGGAGATTGACGACATCGAGGACATCAAGTCCGAGGTTTCGCAGGTTGTCGTGGACGCCGGCGACGACTTCCTCGCGGCTGCGGGCGTGCGGCCAGGATCCGTCCGCATCGCGTCGCGCGCCGACTTTGGTCACAATCACCAGCCCCTCCGGATAAGGATGAAGCGCCCGGCGAATAAGCTGATTGGTGATGTGCGGGCCATAGAAGTCGCTGGTGTCGATGTGGTTTACACCGGCGGCAACGGCCTCGCGAAGAACTGCGATGGCTCCGGGTACGTCGCGCGGCGGACCCCAGACGCGTTTGTTGCCGTCCTGCCCGGCCAGCTGCATGGCTCCGTAACCCATGCGGCCGACGGTGGCCGAAGCGCCCGGAAAGGCGAATGTCCCGCCGAGAGTGGAGTGATTCGTCATCTGTAACCTCAATGGATGGGGCTGTACCCGGGGATTGGGAGAAACTCAGATCTTGGATGAATCAGTTCCGGGATCGGTTCCACGATTCGGGTAGCGGCCGGCGGCGGGGCGAGGGGGAAGCGATTTCGCCTGCTGTCGGCTTGACAACTATCGTTATAACGACTAATGTCCAGACAGATGAAACCCGCGGCTCAATCCGGAAAGAAAGCTGGCCCCCCTCCCTGCCACGAGGAAACGGCCTTTCTGGAACTGCTCAGGACCAGCGACCTGCTGACCCGCGGCCTGGTGCCGATTTTGAAAGCCGAAGAGCTGTCCATGACGCAGTACAACGTCCTGCGGATTCTGCGGGGCGCGCCCGAAGGCCTGCCCTGCGGAGAAATCGCCAATCGCATGATCACCCGCGATCCGGACATCACGCGACTGCTGGATCGGCTGGAGAAGCGGGAGCTGATCAGCCGCGAACGGGAAAAAAAAGATCGCCGGACGGTGCTGGTGCGCATCACATCGGGAGGTCTGAAGATGCTCAGCCGGCTGGATCAGCCAGTCCGGATGGGTCACCGGAAACAACTCGGACATTTGGGACGCGAACAGCTGCAGACGCTGTGTGGGCTGCTGCACAGCGCGCGCACGCCGGGCTAAAAAATTTACCGCATTAGTCGTTATCACGAATATCCTCAGCACGCTCTGAATCGAATCAGCAAAGGAGATACAGCATGACCACCACCGCGACCGCCGTCACCACCTGGAACATCGACCCGGTTCATTCCGTCGCCGAATTCAAGGTGAAACACATGATGATTTCGAACGTGAAAGGGCGCTTCACCGGCCTCACCGGCACGCTCACCCTGGGCGAAGGCGATGTGACACTGTCCAAAATCGACGCGATGATCGATGCGGCCTCGCTCGACACGCGCGATGCGCAGCGCGATGCCCACCTGAAGAGCGCGGATTTCTTCGACGTGGAGAAATTTGCGACGCTCAGCTTCCAGTCGACGGGGGTGACGCGGAAGAGCGACGATGAGCTGGAGGTGGAAGGCGACCTGACGATTCACGGCGTGACGCGCAGGGTGAAGTTCGCGGTGGAAGGCCCGTCCGCGCCGGGCAAAGATCCGTGGGGCAATATGCGGATCGGGCTGGCCGCCACCACGAAGATCAATCGCAAGGACTACGGCCTGACCTGGAATGCAGCCCTCGAAACCGGCGGCATCATGGTGGGCGACGAGGTGACGATCACCCTGGATGTACAGTTCATAAAGGCATAAACAGGAGGCCGCGGCTGGGCGTTCGCACCCTGGCCGCGGCTTTTGCTTTTTGGGTTCCGCTGCGGGACGCCGCCGGCTAGGCGCGTCCGCCGAAGTCGCGGGTTTCGGTGGAGACTTTTACCTTTTCGCCCTCTTTGATGTAGAGGGGCACACGGATTTCGAGTCCGGTTTCGAGCGTGGCCACTTTCGTGACGCTGCCGCTGGAGGTGTCGCCCTTAATGCCCGGCTCCGTCTGCGTGATGGCCAGCTCGACGAACTGGGGCAGCTGCAGACCGATGGGGTTGCCGTTGTATTTGTGCAGCTGGAGCAGCAAACCGTCCACGAGAAAGTCCGTGGCGCTTCCCACCATGTCGGCGGTCAGGGTGAGCGTCTCGAAGCTTTCCTGATCGAGGAAGTAGTGGCCATCGGCGTCGCTGTAGAGGTAAGTGGCGGGGACGAGCTGCAGATCGGGCTCCGGAAATTTGTCTCCGGCTTTGAAAGTCTTCTCGAATACGGCGCTGGTGAGCAGATTCCGAACCTTCAGGCGGACGAGCGTCTGGCCGCCGCGGGCGGTGGGCGTGCTCACCTCGGCGTCCATGCAGTAAAACGGAGTGTTTTCGTGTTCGAAAACCATCTTGCGTTTGATATTGATCGCTTCGATGAGTGCGGCCATGAGAAACCTCAGAGAAAAACCGGCGGGAAAAAGAGAATCGGTCCGGGTCTTTTCCCGAGTATAAAGTGCGGGATGGGCGCGCCGCCGGGTTCGGCGGGAAGTGCGGCTACTCGCTTTCGGCCGTGGGAGTTGGCGGAGAGCCGGCCGGCAGCGGAGCAGACCGCTCCTGGGCTTCCATCCAGCCGCGCAGAATGACCACGGCGGCCACCTGGTCGATGAGGTGTTTGCGATCGCGGACGCTGTGCCCCGCCTGGTCGAGAATCTCATGCGCTTCCACCGAGGAAAGGCGCTCGTCCCACATCTGGACCGGAACGCCGCAGCGCCGATGCAGTTCTTCGGCGAACCTCTGTACCTTTGCCGCCCAGGGGCTGACCTCGCCGGAGAGATGCAGAGGGTTGCCGACCACGATCCGGACGACTTCGTATTTGCGAATCAGGCGCAGGAGGCTGCGGAAGTCCTCGCCCGGGCTTTTCCGCCACAGCGTCAGCAGCGGCTGGGCGGTGTAGCCCAGCGGATCGGAGATGGCCACGCCCACGCGCGCCCTGCCCACATCGAGCCCCATTACCCTGCCGACGGTCATGGGGACAGTCTATCGCCGGGTGCGGCGGTTGATTCGCACGGCACACGGCGTTACACTCACGGTCGAGATCTGCTGTATGGGCGATAAATCCAGTTCCACATTTGACGTCACTTGTCCGGACTGCGGAGCCGTGCTCAGGATCGACGCGGCCAGCCGGGCGATCATCTCCCACACTCCCGCTCCGCGCAAGCGCACCTTCGAGGACTTCGACCAGGCAACCCGGGCGCTGCGCGAAGCCGAGGAGCGCAAGGAGAGCCTCTTCCGGCAGTCGCTGGAAGCGGAGAAGAATCGCGAAGACCTGTTTGAGAAGCGCTTTGCCGAAGCCATGAAGAAGGCAAAGGAGAGCCCCGACACCGGCAAACCGCTGCGCGAATTCGATCTCGACTAGATCTGTCCGGCCGCATCTCACCGTGCACCGGTGAGCGCATCAGAGAAATTTATGGATGATCAAATCGCAACGATGAATAGGCCGCAGGAACCCGAACTCACTCTTTCCCAGGGCGGCTGGACGCGCGGAGTGGCCGCCGGTTCGCTGCTCGTCAGCGCCGTCATGCTCGCCACCGGACGCCGGAAACCTGCGCTGGCTCTGGCCGCCGCGGGCGCTGCCGTGGCGCTGCTGGAAAATCCGGAAGCGGTCCGCGAGTTCTGGAATTCCATCCCGCGTTACCTCCGCGCCGGGCAGGATTTTCTGGTCCGCACGGAAGACTTTGTGGATCAGCTGGAAAAGCAGGGAGTCCGCCTGCGCCAGATCCTCGCGGAAAGACGGCAGAACGCCTGATCCCGGCGATCAGATCGTAGTCAGGTTCAGCTCAGGGAAGTCGGTCTGGTAGCGCCTTCGATCAAGCGTCATCAGACGGTCGGCTCGCAACAGGGCATGCGCCGCCACCAGAAAATCGGCGGGCAGGCGCTTCGGCGTGTCGGCTTTCTGGACCCGTCTGCGTTCCGCATATTGGCCAAATCGATCGGCGGCCATCTGCCAGACCTCCCGCGGCAATTCCCACTCAACCGAAATTCGGGTTTGCCGAAGGAATCGGTCGATGAATGTTTCCGTCGATGCCGGGTGAGCGCGCAGCTCCACGTACACCACACCGGAGATCACCAATGCGCCATGCATCTCGGCCTGCCAAAGCATTTCCGCCGCCCGTTCCATGCACTGCTCCGCGCCCCACAAAGCCGAGAGGATGTTGGTATCGACCGCCGTCCTCATTGCGGCGTCCTGTCGTCACGCAGGTCGGCCAGCCAGTCGTTCACTTCCTCGGCTGTCTTAAACGCAGGCA
>JAJZJJ010000100.1 GCA_021810175.1 Acidobacteriota bacterium
GCCGGCGTCTTCTGCCCCTCGATCCGATAGGGATTCACCGAGTTGAGCAGGTAGACCGGGGCACGCCGCACCACTTCGTTCAGGACGCGAACGCACCCATCGAAATCCGTCCGAAGCTGCAGGGTCAGGGCTCCATAATCCATCGACTGGGCCAGCTTGCCCCACGCAATCTTCCCTTCAGGAAGCAGCACAAGGCTGCGCATGCCGGCGCGCGCCGCATAGGCCGCCATCGCGGCTGACGTGTTCCCGGTGGAAGCACAGGCCACCCAGGTGAACTTCCGCTCACGGGCCACCGACAGGGCTGCCGTCATCCCGGTGTCTTTGAATGAGCCGGTGGGATTCATCCCCTGGTGTTTGGCGCGAAGCCAGGACAGACCCAGACGCCTGGCGTTCCGCGGCAGGTCGTAAAGGGGTGTGTTCCCCTCGCCCAGGGTAACGATCGACTGATCGGAGTCGAGGATGGGCAACATTTCCCGGAAGCGCCAGACCCCGCTGCGGTCCGCGGCATCCAGAGACGCACGCCGCTCTCGCCACAACCAGCGAAGCGCACTCGGATTCGGCTGATTGGGGTTGCTGCTGTTCCATCCGGGATAGACAACCTCAAAGAGCTCGCCGCAGGAATCGCAGCGGAAGCCGCCCTTCAGATCCCCCTGCGCGACCATGCTCCCGCATCCGACACAACGTAATTGGTGGTTTTCGCTCATTTTCTCGACAGGTAATTTCAGCCTAACACTGGCCTCGCCCATTCGGCATTGGCTCAATTCGCATTATTCTCAATTCGCTTTTCGTCTAAAATCGCACCATGGCAGAGCTTCTGACCCCGCGCGAAGCCGCGATGAGGCTGGGCATTTCCTACCCCGCCATCAAGCAGTGGATCTACCGCGGGAAACTTCGCGCGATTAAAACGCCGGGCGGGCACTATCGCATCCCGGAAGACGAACTGGATGCGCTGCTCTACAAGGCGAAAAAGCCGGAAACGCCCAAAAGGCAGATGATGCGCACCGTGAGCGGACGCAATCAGCTCGTCGGCCGTATCGTCGATCTCAAAATCGACGGCCTGCTCGCGCAGGTTCGGCTCTCCATCGGCGGCCAGATCATCACCTCGATCATCACCGCCGACGCCGCGCGCGAGTTGCGCCTCAGGAAAGGCGAAACCGTCGCAGCTCTGATCAAAGCGACCGAGGTAATGGTGCTCCGTGTCTGACCGCCGCTTTTGGCTCGCAGCATTCCTCGCTCTTTTCCTGAGCCATGCGCTATTGGCTCAACAGACTTTGCGCATTGCCGCAGCCGCCGACCTGCAGCCGATTTTGCCGCCACTCATCAAAAAGTTCGAACAGCAACAGTCTGCAATCACGGTCCTGGCTTCCTACAAATCCTCCGCGATTCTGGCAACTCAAATCCTTTCGGGCGCGCCGTTCGATCTCTTTCTCGCGGCCGATATGTCGTATCCCCAGCGCATCGTTGCCGGAGGAAAGGCGGAGAGTCCGCAGCCCCTGCCTTATGCTCGCGGCACTCTGGTCCTCTGGACAAGAAATGACTCGGGGCTGCGCGATCTCTCGCTGAAGGGCTTGCTCAATCCCGCGGTGCACTCTGTCGCCATTGCGAACCCGAGCCATGCTCCGTACGGGCTCGCCGCACAGCAAACCCTGGAGCATTCCGGGCTGTACTCCGCCGTTCAGCCGCGGCTGGTGGTAGCGGAGAACATCGCCCAGGCCGCCCAGTACGCCGACTCGGGCAATGCCCAGGTGGGCTTCATCTCGATGACCTCCGCCCTGACTCCGCGGCTCAGCCGTGACGGACACTTCGCCCGCGTGCCGGCAAAGGACTATTCTCCGCTCGTGCAGGGGGCGGTTGTGGTGCGCGGCAGCGCCGGGGCGGCGGCAGCAGACAAATTCCTGGATTTCCTGCGCTCGCCGGCGATCGGCATCTGGCTGTCCGCTCATGGCCTCCAACCCGCCTCGCAGCCGCTCCGCTGATGGACACCCAGGCGCTGTGGCTGACCTTTCGGCTGGCGGCCACCACAACACTGGTGCTGCTGGCGCTGGGCGTCCCGGTCGCGTACTGGATCGCCTTCACGCGTTCGCGGCTGCGTCCGCTGGCCGAGGCCGTCACCACGCTTCCCATCCTGCTGCCACCCACCGTCCTCGGATTCTATCTGCTGGTCATTCTCGGAACCCGCACCGCTTTCGGGCGCATCGCCGCGCACTGGCTCGGCCACCCACTGGCGTTTTCCTTCTCCGGGCTCGTCGTCGGATCGGTCATTTACAGCTTTCCTTTTGCCGTACAGCCGCTCGTCGCGGGATTCCACTCTATCGATCCAGCCCTCATCGAACAGGCTCGCCTGCTGGGCGCCGGCAAATTCAGAACGCTCCTTGAAATTCTGCTGCCGCTCTCGGCGAGATCTCTGGTGGCCGCCGCGGTTTTATGCTTCACCCACACCGTCGGCGAATTCGGCGTTGTGCTGATGATTGGCGGCGATATCCCCGGCAGGACCCGCACGCTCTCCATCGCCATCTACGACCAGGTGCAGGACTTCACCTACCGTCAGGCCACCCGCACATCGCTGCTGCTGCTCGGTATCTCGCTCGCGGCCCTGGTTCTGCTCTATGCCCGTGGAAAACCCGGAGAATCAGCTCATGGATGAGATCTCCATCCGCCACCGTCAGGGGCATTTCGGAATCGAGGTCAGCTTTCCCCTGGATCTCCGCTGGACCGTGCTGTTTGGCCCTTCAGGCTCCGGTAAGAGCAGCATCCTCCGCGTTCTCGCCGGGCTCACCCGCCCGGACCATGGACGGGTTGTGATGGAAGGGCAGACTCTGCTCGACACCGAGCGCAATATCTTCGTGCCCCCGGGCCGCCGGCACATCGGTTTCGTCACACAGCAGCCCGCGCTCTTTCCGCACCTGAGTGTGCATGAGAACGTCGCTTTCGGAATTCGCCATCTCCGCCGCGATGAACGCGCTCGCAGGGTCGGCGAAATGCTCCACCTGTTTGGAGCGGAACACCTGGAACAGCGAAAGCCGCGAGGCCTGTCCGGCGGCGAGAGGCAGCGGGTGGCGCTGGCTCGCACACTGGCGCCCGCTCCTCGACTGCTGCTTCTGGACGAACCGCTGGCGGCTCTGGACGACGCCGCTGCCCATGACATCCTGTCTCGCCTGAGAACACTCGACGTGCGCGTTCTTTACGTCTCTCACGATCTGGCCGAGATTTGGAAATCTCCCGCCAGCGTGGTTCTCCTGCGGGGCGGCCGCGTCACGCAAACCGGCCCGCTGCAGCAGGTTCTTGCCGACTCCCGCAATCGCCTGCTGCAGCAGCTCGGGCACTGATTATTGCGCCTGCGGCTTCTCCCACACGCTCTTCAGGAACAGATAGCGCGCCCGGTGAGGCGCCGGTCCTGCATGAGAATCCTTGTTCAGATGCATGATCTGCCAGTGGTCAGACGGATCGTACTGCGGCCACTTCGGCAAGTTCTTGCCATTGGGATTTCCCGTCTTCGCAAAATTGGTCCAGTAGGTCTGCATCAGGTCGCTGAGCTTGTAATCCGCCGGCTTCCAGTGCGCACCGAGCCGCGAATTGAGCGTTCCAAACACATACTCAATCTCATCTGAGTGGAACGAGCCGGACCCGGCCGGATGGAACTTGTCGGCCGGCGAAGGCCGCTCGAAGTGATAGCGGTAGACCGGCTTTTCGCCCGTCTTCACCTGCGCCTCCAGCCACGCCCAGGTGGAGAAGATGATGAAGCGGTCGCCAGTGAAGTCAATGGCGGAACGGATCGTCTGCGCTTCCGTATTCGACGGATAAAGCTTCAGGAATTCATTCGCGCGCGAACCGAATTCCTTCTCCGCCATCGCCCGAAAGCTCGCCGGGGTCGGCGGATTTGGATTATTGATGGCCAGCGCGCTCGGCTCGTCGCGATTCCAGCCCGCCAGCACCGGAATATGCGCCTGCTTGCCCTCCGCATAAATCTGGGGAACGCTCTGCGGCAGAAAATAGCCGTCGATGTTGGGAGCAATGGGCGACTGCCCGGGATCAGCTGCCATCTTCTGCATGAGTTCCTGAGCCGACATCTTTCTCAGCTCGGCCACATTGGACGTTCCGAAGGTCGCCTTCGCCCAGGTCGCATCCGCTTCTTCACTTTTCGCCAGCGGAGCAAACGACAGTCCGCCGTTGTAAAAGGCCCCGCCGCTCTCGCCGATCGCGTGAACGAACAACCCCCGCGCCAGCGGAGAGGCCATCTGCGCGCTGACGGAGAACGATCCGGCCGATTCCCCAAAGATGGTCACGTTCTTCGGATTTCCGCCAAACTTGCTGATGTTGCGCTTCACCCACTGCAGAGCTGCCGTCTGATCCATCAGGCCATAGTTGCCGGCGGCGTGATGATGAGACTCCGCTGCCAATCCATGCAGCGCGAGAAACCCGAAGAGGCCGAGGCGGTAGTTCATGGAAACAACGACCACGCCCTTTTGAGCCAGATGCGTTCCGTCCTGACGCGGCTCGGAAGTAGCACCGGCAACGTAACCGCCCCCGAAAATCCAGACCATCACCGGCAGTTTGGCGCGCTTATTTTTAGCCGGAGTCCACACGTTCAGGGTCAGACAATCCTCACTCTGCCCGGGGTCGCGAAAACGCATGTCATGAAAAATGAACGGCTGCATGCACCGATATCCAAAGTGCGTCGCGTCGCGCACTCCGGACCATCTCTTCATGGGCTGAGGCGGACGCCAGCGCAGCGGTCCCACCGGCGGCGCGGCGTAGGGAATACCAAGGAAAGTCCGCACCTGACCATCGGCACTGAGTTTGCCACGGACAGTTCCTTTATCCGTCTTCACTTTCAGATGACTGGCGGCCCGCGCCGGAATGGAAAACAGCATGCAGCAGGCGCACATCGCCGCCAGTGCAAACCTGAAAAAAGAACGCATCTGAGCCTCCAGCTCCGCTTCAGGGTTGAAACGCGAGACGTACCAAAATATCAGAGCTGCGGAACGCTTTGCTCCTGCGCCAGCAGATCCTGAAGACTCTCGCGGCGGCGGATCAGCCGCGCCCGGCGTCCCTCCACCAGCACCTCGGCAGGCCGGCGCCGCGAATTGTAGTTGGAGGCAAGCGTCATGCCGTAAGCCCCGGCATCCAGCACCGCCAGCAGATCTCCAGGCTTCACTGGCGGCAGCTCGCGATCCCGCGCAAAGAAGTCCCCCGACTCGCACACCGGACCAACCACGTCGGCGGTGATTTTCCGCGAGCCGCGCACCGGCGAGACCGGAACAATCTCATGCCAGGCCTGATAGAGCGCGGGCCGGATCAGATCGTTCATCGCTCCGTCCACGATGACGAAATTCTTGCTCCCATTCTTCTTCACAAACAGCACCTGCGTCAGAAGCGCTCCCGCCTGCGCCACCAGAAAACGGCCTGGCTCCAGCAGCAGGGTAAGACCCCCTGTCGGCTGAACCGCAGTGGTCAAAGCCGCGGCATATTGCCGGACCCTCTCCGCTGGATCAAAAGCATGGTCCGCGTGATACTCGATCCCAAGCCCCCCGCCGGCATCCATGTAGCGAATCGGATATCCATCTTTGCGGAGGGTCCGGACCAGGGCAGCCACCCGCTGCGCTGCCGCACCAAAGGGCTCCGCGCTTCTGATCTGCGATCCAATATGCACGCTGACTCCGGCCGGCTCCAGGTACTTTCCCGCTTTTCTGTACACGGCGCGCGCCCGGCGGATGTCGATCCCGAATTTGTGCTCCCGCATTCCGGTCGAGATGTACGGATGCGTTTCCGCAAACACATCCGGATTCACACGCAGAGCGAAGCGCGGTTTCTTCCGCAGCTTCGCCGCTCGCTCCGAGAGCAGATCCAGCTCGCCTTCGCTCTCGACGTTGAAAAGCAGGATTCCGGAACGCAGCGCCAAATCGAGTTCGGGCGCGGTTTTACCAATCCCGGAGAACACCACCCGTTCGGCGGCTTTGCGGTCCACTGCCAGCACCCTCTCCAGTTCCCCTCCGGAAACCACATCGAAACCGGCTCCGCGAGCGGCAAGCAGCTTCAGAATGGCCAGTGACGAATTTGCCTTCACCGCAAAGCAGACCAGGTGCGGCACATCCGAGAAGGCTTCCTGAAACAGCTGAAAGCGCTCCACGATGTGGCTGGCCGAATAGATGTAGAGTGGCGTGCCAAACCGGCGCGCCAGGCTGGTCAGATCCACGCCGTCACAATGGAGCGGCGTCTTCGGATTGGACTGTGCGAAAGGACGGACTGAGATAGCGGAACCTCGCGGGGATCTTTTCCCTGAGACTATCGGGTGTCAATCGCCCTCGTAAAGCAGCCGCAGCCGGCACTACGGATACGCCTCCAGTTCAACATTCACGCTGGCGGCAGTTCCGGCCGTCGCCGTCAGCACCAGGCGGCCCGCC
Organism: Acidobacteriota bacterium; assembly: GCA_021810175.1. The sequence goes on from JAJZJJ010000100.1 coordinate 6,402, forward strand.
AGATTGCCCGCGGAGAGCGGAGTCACGGTCACCAGTCCGTCCAGCCCGGATGTCGCCGTGCCCGTCTCCTGGGCCAGAAGCGGCGGCGCAGGACAGCGGCTCTCCGGCGGGCATGGCTCTGTCCATCCGTAGAGGGCTTGCGAAACGGCTACCCCGGCTCCAGCCACCGGATTGCCAAACGCATCGACTACGCGCAGAACTACCGGCCCAAATCCCTGCCCCTCCGGGATGTACTGGTTCGCTCCACTCCAGGCGATCAGGGCTTCCGTCGATGGCTGCACCGGAATCACCTGGAAGGCGGCGCAGGTCGCCGTTCCCTGCAGACAGGCGCTCACAGAACTCGCGGCACTTACCTGCAGAGGGCCGGCGGCCACCGTGTTCGAAGCAATTCCGTTGGCGGAACTGGCGCTCTGTGCGGCGGAAGCCTTCGCCCCCGACGCGGAGGACCAGGTGAGCATCTCCCCCTGAGCCGGAACTCCGGATGCATCCAGAACCAGCGCCTTCACAGGCCACTGGACGGTTGCGCCCATCGCAACATACAGCTTCGGCGTCAGAGCGGTCAGCGTCTCCGGAACCGAGCCTTCAAACTGAGCGATCACAGCGCTGCCATTCGTCAGAGAGGCCGCAATCCGCGCCAGGGCGGTGGAGTTCGCCGTAAACGACAGCGACGCGGTTCCGTCGGCTGCCGTAACCGCACTACAGGAATCTCCACCGCATCCCAGCGCGGCCGTTCCCTCGGTCACGGCAAAGGTCACGGTCACTCCCTGTGCCGGAGTCTGGCTGGTCACGTTGATCGCACGAACCGTCAGGTTTTGCGGCACGCCAATGGGGATAACATTCGGGGGAACGGTCACCAGTGAGATGGCGTCGTCGTCGTGCGCGTCGTAGCTCAACCCGTCGGCAATGGCGGCCACGCCCAGCGTTGTCGGATCCTGAACCGAAACGAGGACATCGCCCGTAGCGCCGCCGGAAGGCGGAGCCACGGCCACAATTGCGTTCGGCGATACGCTCACGATCGTCGCCGGTTCCTGGTTCACCGCAACCGTCATTCCCGGCAGAAAGCCCATTCCCCGAATCACGATCTGGCCTCCGGAAGCGGGCAGACGCGCCGGCGTAACACTATCCGCGTACAGGATTCGGCCGCGCCAGGCGTAATCCGGCCGCCCATCGCCGCGCAGATCCGCCGCGCCGATGCGCACCTCGCTGTCCGCCGAAGTGAGCACGGGAAGCGTGGTCAAACCCGGCTCCGCGCCGTTGAAGGGCTGAGGCGTTCCGGTCACCGGCGGTGAGCCGGCTGAATCCGTGCCATTCCATGCGCCCAGAACCACCTGCACCTTGTTTTCCGACGGCGCGCCGCTCGCATCCAGCGCCTCTGCCTCGATGGTGAATTCCCGCGCTCCCCGAGCCCAAAACTCAAACCAGCTCGTATGTCCGTAGCCGGTCATGCGGCAGGTCCATTCGCCGCTCATGGGAACCTGCGCCGGTGCGAATTCCGATCCGTCCGCACAGCTCTGGCCTTCGTCGGCCGCGTCCTGCACCACCACCTCGCGACTCAATGCAGAGCCCGCGCTCAGACTGCCCAGGTCGATGACCGGCAGCGTTCCGGAAGGAGACACCTGGCCGGTGGTGTACGGCCCAACCCACGAACTGCCGGTGTAGAGCGGATTGATCGGTTCAAAGCTCAGCTGGTAGTCCGCAGCCGTCGTTCCCGGCGGCAGCGGCACTCCGGACAAATCGAAGTAGCCTTCCAGCGAAGGATCGTCGCTCCCGAAGCGGTTCAGCGGATTACCATCCTGGTCCGCGCCCCCGGTCACGGGATTACCCGCGTTGCCCTGGAAGTATGCG
>JAJZJJ010000101.1 GCA_021810175.1 Acidobacteriota bacterium
TCCGCCGCTGGAACTCCATCCCGTAGCCGGCAAACGTTGCAATCGCCACCGGAACCCGCCGGTCGTCGTACGCAATCCCCTGCTCCCGGCAATACCTCGCCAGCGTTAAGGCGCCCTCCGGATCGGAGAGATTCGAGGCGAATCCGTCCGACTTCAGCAGCATCCCCGCCGGCATCGCCGTCCGCCACGTTCCCATGGGCGTACCGAAAATCCTCAGCCGCATGCCCTGCGCGCGCAAATGCGCCGCCAGTGACAGTCCATACGGCCCCGCGCCAATAATGACAGCCTGCTCCTGGATCACCCCATGTCCTTCCCACTCTCTCCCGCAAGGAACCTATTTGCACAGCAACTGGGCAGCTCATTCCCGGGCGTTGTCGAAGACACACCGACCGCCTCTCCACTCCAAATCGCTTCCTGCCATCGCTGCCGCAGACTGGGGGATGCCCGCAACGCCGATTTTTCTGGGGACCAAATACGGAAACTACTATTATGGGAACACATTTTTCCCCACATTCTCCCAGGATTTTAGCTGCATGGCTCTCCGGGTACTCCTCGTCACCACCTGCCGATGGATCTTTGCAGGCCGTCTCGTCATGGCCTTCCGTCGCGCCGGCTGCGATGTCCATCTCGTCTGTCCGCCTGGCCATCCCGCTGAACACCTCCGCGCCACCGGCCGCGTCTTTCCCTATCGTGGCCTCGCGCCCCTGCGCTCCATTCGCGCCGCCATCGAAGCTTCCGCCCCGGGCCTTGTCGTCCCCTGCGACGACCTCGCCCGCACTCAACTCGATCAGCTCTGGTCCATCAGCTCTCCTGGCCCGCTCCGGTCGCTCCTCCAGCTTTCCTTCGGTAACCCCGAAGCCGGTCCCCTGGCCCGCAGCCGCAATCGCCTCACCACTCTGGCCCGCGAAAACGGCCTCCCCGTCCCGCCCGGCGCGCCCATCGCCTCTTCCGCGGACCTCCGCCGCTGGATCGAGTCGCAGCCGCCCGCCCGCACCTTCCCTTTCGTGCTCAAATCCGACGGCAGCTCCGGCGGCATCGGCGTGCAGATCGTCCAGGACTCCGCCCAGGCTCCCGCCGCTCTGGCCAAAGTCGGCGCGCCTCCCCTCCTGGCCCGAGCCGTCAAGCGTGCCCTCGTCAACCGCGACTTCACTCTCCTGCATCCCTCGCTCCGCCGCATGCGCCCGGCCGTCAGCGTCCAGAGCTTCATTCCCGGCCATGACGCTACCCTGACCGTCGCCTGCTGGCAGGGCCAGGTCCTCGCCTCCATCTGTGCTGAAGTTCTCCACTCCTGGGAATTCAAAGGCCCGGCGTCCGTCGTTCGTATCGTGGACTCTCCGGTCATGCTCCACACCGCCCACACCATCGCCGCCCGCCTCGGCCTCTCCGGCATCTGCGGCTTCGATTTCGTCGTCGATGACGAAACTGGTCAGCCCTGCCTCATTGAAATGAATCCCCGCGCCACCCAGACGGCCCATCTGCAACTCGGCCCCGGGCACGACCTTCCCGCCGCCCTTGCTGCTGCCGCATCAGGAGACCCCGTCCCACCGGCTCCCGCCATCACCTCCGGCGACCTCATCGCGCTCTTCCCCCTCGAATGGGAACGCGATGCCGCCAGTCCCTGGCTGAACGCAGCTCACCACGACGTCCCCTGGGAGGAGCCCTCTCTCATGCTTGCCTGCGCGCGGGCTCGCGTTAAACGCGCGAACTGACTGCTGCCCGCTTCCGCTATGCCTCCGCCGCTGCCAGCGGCTGCCCCTGCCACGCCCCTGCTGCCATCAGCGCGTCAATCGCCGCCGGCTCCATCGGACGCGCAAAGTAGTATCCCTGCCCGCACGGACACCCCAGCCTCTTCAAAGCCTCCACCTGCTCCTCGTCTTCGATCCCCTCCGCCACCACGTCCATCCCAAACGTGCGCGCCAGATCCAGAATGCTCCGCACAATCTGGTGCGACTCCCGATCCCGCACCATCCCCCGCACAAAGGACCGGTCGATCTTCAGCGTGTCAAACGGAAACCGCTTCAGGTAGTGCAGCGAACTGTAACCCACTCCGAAATCGTCCATATGCAGCCCCACCCCCAGACGTCCCAACTCCCGCATCGTCTGCTGAGCCGCCGGCGCATCGGAAATCACGCTGCTCTCCGTGACTTCCAGCCGCAGGCTTCCTGGTCCCAGGCCCGTCGCCTCCAGCACCCTTCCCACCCGTCTCACCAAATCCGGCTGCTCGAACTGCCGCCCGGAGAGATTGACGCTCATCCGCACGTTTCGCAGCTCCTCGCATCCTCCGGCCCTCCACTTCGTCAGCTGCTGGCACGCCTCGGCCAATCCCCAGTCGCCCAGCGGCAGAATCAGCCCCGTCTCCTCCGCCAGCGGAATAAACTCGCCCGGCGGCAGCAGTCCTCGCTTCGCGTGTCTCCACCGCACCAGAGCCTCAAAGCCCACGATCCTGCCCGTTTCCAGATCCACTTCCGGCTGATAATGCATGACCAGCTCGCCCGACCGGATCGCCCGCTCCAGATCCGCCTCCAGTTCCAGCCGCTCCATCGCCTCTTCGCGCATTCCGCGTGTGTAGCACACCACTCCTGGCGGCTCGTGCTCCCGTGCCCGCGCCAGCGCGCTCTCCGCCTCGCCCATCAGTTCCTCGGGATGCCCGTCCGTCTCCTCCGCCTGGACCACCCCCATCGCCAGTTGCGGCGTCACGCGATGACCTCGCCACGCAAACGGTTGCCGGCAGGCCTCCGCCAGCCGAGTGGCCTCGCTCATCGCTTCGGCTTCGCCCCGCACTCCCTCCAGACACACCAAAAACTCCGGCCCGCTCAGCCGCGCGGCAAACGACTCCTCCGACAGCGACTCCTCCAACCGTCTCGCCGTCTCCAGCAACAGCCGGTCGCCCCCGCTCACCCCCAGCATCTCGTTCACGCGCCCGAAGCGCTCCAGCGAAAGCGCCAGCACCGCGAACCCCCAGTCGTTCCGCAGCCGCGCCCGATCCAGCCGCCGCTCCAGCCGATCCAGAAACCAGAGCCGGTTCGGCAGCCCCGTCAGCGCATCCGCCATCCGGCGCTCGGTATTGTCCAGCAACGATCCCGCAAGGTGCATGACCCGCCCTTCAGGATCCTTCGCCGCCACGCCGCGCGCTTCCACCCAGCGCCATTCCCCCGGCCCGCGCCGAATACGATGTTCGCTCCGCAGCTGCTTCACTCTCCCCGTCCGGATCGCCCGCATCTCCGCTTCCAGCCTCGGCCGGTCATGCGGGTGCACCCGTTCCAGCCAGCGGCTCATCCCCTCCAGGCAGTTCTCCATCCCGGTAATCTCCTGCCAGCGCTCCGACCCCCACAGCCGGTCCGCCGTCAGATCCCAGTCCCAGAACCCTTCCTGCGAGGCTTCCAGCGCCAGTGCGTATCGATACCAGTCCTCTCCGGATCCCTGCTTCCGCTCGTCTGCCATAGCTGCTCGCTTCTCTCAATCTCGCGGGGGACCGCCCGCTCTCCCGCCCCGCCCGGCCCAATTACCGGAGCTGCGGAACCAGGGCCCCCTATGCCGCCTTATCGGCTCCCCGTGTGAACGCTTTACGTGACTCGCCGCATGGTTGACCTCCTCCCCAGCCACTCGTAACCTTGAAGTATTCCCGCCCCTAGAGGAGCCCGTCATGCTGATTTCTCTGCTCGACCTCCAGCGCGAGCCGGTTCGCTTTGACCTGGGGCTCGACCCCGGCGTCATCGACTTCGGCGAGGAAGCCGCCCAGGTCTCCCCGCTTGCCGTTCACGGCGAGGCCGAACTCCTTCGCGAGCACCGCGGTCCCCGCGAAATCGTCGAGGACATTCGCGTTCGCGCCCACTGGCAGGGCGATTTTCAGGTCCCCTGCGCCCGTTGCCTCGACCCTGTCCGGCACGCACTTGGCGGTGACTTCGACCTCCTCTTCCGGCCACTCGGGGCCGACTCCGGCCCCGCCGAACGCGCTCTCGGCGCGCCCGATACCGAAATCGGTTATTATCAGGAAGACAGTCTCGCCCTCGAAGACGTCCTGCGGGAACAGGTGCTCCTGTCCCTTCCCGCCCGAACTCTTTGCCGGCCGGACTGCAAAGGACTTTGCCCGCGCTGCGGACGCAATCGCAACACCGAGGCCTGCGCCTGTGAGGATTCACCCTCCGATCCGCGCTGGTCCTCTTTGTCCGATCTGCGCAGCCAGCTCAGTCCCGGTAACGAAAAACCGTTACCTAAATAAAACAGAGCTTTTACCCGGATGCCCAGCGCGGCCCTGCCATACTGAAGCAGTTCGCACCGCCAGCCCGGGAAGCGAAAGGAATTTGCAATGCCCAATCCAAAGCGGCGTCATTCGAAGGCCCGCACCTCCAAGCGCCGTGCCCATGACGCCCTCACCGCTGGCTCTCTTTCCGAGTGCCCCAACTGCCATGAGCGCAAGCTTCCCCACCACGCCTGCCCCAAATGCGGCACCTACAAAGGCCGCGAAGTTCTCGAAGTGAAGGAAGCCAGCTAGATTCGCTCAGGCACACCGGATGCTCACTGACATCGCTCTCGACGGGATGGGCTCGGATAAGGCCCCCGAGCCCGAAATCCGAGGCGCGATTCTTGCCTCTCGCACCCTCAATGTGCGCGTGCACCTGGTCGGCCCCGAATCCATCCTCCGCCCGCGCCTCGATGCCGCGCTCGGCTTCGCGCGCCTGCCCATCCACATCGTCCATTCCGACGAATACATCACCATGGATGAGAAGGCCGCCCATGCCGTCCGCACCAAGCGCAATTCCTCCATGCGCGTCGGCCTCAAGCTGGTCAGGGAAAAGCAGTGTGCCGGCTTCTTCACCGCCGGCAACACCGGTGCCGGAATGGCCACTGCCAAAATGGTCCTCGGAGCCCTTCATGGCGTTGATCGGCCCGCTCTCGCCATCGTCATGCCCACCCTTTCGGGCTCGCCCTGCGTCCTCCTCGACGCCGGTGCCAACGTAGACTGCAAACCTTACAATCTGGAGCAGTTCGCCGTCATGGGCGAGCTCTACTCCCGTTCCGTCCTCCGCATCCCGCGTCCCCGCGTCGGCATCCTCTCGGTCGGCGAGGAAGAGGGTAAAGGCAACGACCTCACCCGCGAGGCCACCACCCTCGTCAAAAAGCTCCCGCTCAACTTCATCGGCAATGTCGAAGGCCGCGATATCTACAGCGGCAACTGCGACGTCATCGTCTGCGACGGCTTTGTCGGCAACGTCGCCCTGAAGACATCCGAAGGCATGAGCCGCCTCGTCCGCGAAATGCTCAAAGCCTCCCTCACCCAGACCGTCACCGCCCAGGTCGGAGCGCTGCTCTCCCGCCGCGCCTTCAATGCCTTCCGCCGCCGCCTCGACCCCAATGAATACGGCGGGGCGCCCCTTCTCGGCGTCCGCGGCGTCTGCATCATCGGCCACGGCTCCTCCAACGACCGCGCCATCATGAACGGCATCCGCGTCGCCGCCGAATTCGCCAGAACCGGAATCAACGACCGCCTCGAACGCGAATTCGCCACCGCCGAAAACGCTCCCATCGCCCCGGTCGAGGCACAGTAGCGCCCCAGCGTCGCCCGGCGCTCATTCGCTCATCTCCTCACGATACGGAAAACTGCGCGCCTCGACTAAACCGGCGGCATACCCTCGACGACATGCACTCCCGGCGGAGCCGTGAAGACAAACGCCGAATCCGGTGCCGGGGCGTTATCCCGCTCCCCACTGAAGGCAAAGCTGTTCGTGACCCCGTCGGTCTCAACGATCCGCATCGAGCGAATTACGCCGGAACCATCGGCAGTGATGCTCAGAGCACGCACGCGCTGCTCCATGCCTTTGGGAACCCCGGTGAGGGTGTACAGCCCCCCGCCATCCGCCGTCATGCGAAGCCCCGTCAGTTCCCTCTCCAACTCGGTATGTCCCAGAAGAAAGCGAAGGGGCGACCGGATGTCATCCAGCTTCTTCTGCGGAATCTTCTGCGCCTCCGTCGCTCCGGGCGAATAGAAGTATCCGTAGTGGCCGTCCAGAACGAACAATTTGCCCGCCGGGTCGGTGTACGTCCAGCGCATTTTGCCCGGCTTTCTCAGCAGCAGGACGCCCGCATTCTCGCGATGCATCCCCATCCCCTCATACTGCTGAACGAAATGGACCGAAAGCGAATGCAGCGAGTTGTAGTGATGATCGATCCGGCCCACCAGTTCATGCAGAGACGGCTGCGCTTCCGCGCGCAAAAAACTGGCTGCCGCAAGCACGCAGACCGCGGCAAGCGAAAGCCGCCAGCGGTGCCGGCGGCTCGGGCTTTCAGCGCGGGAAATCAACGGAGCGGTACGGTGCAATTGGTCCCGCCCGACGGATCGACCTTGATTTCCCCGTTCATGTCGATGCAATACCCGTTTTGCCCGGTCTTGCCAACCGCCTGGGGAACCGCGGTCGCCTGATAGCTCGTGAACATATCGTGATTGTTCACCGTCGTCTTCGTGCAATTCCCGATGGTAAAGATGTACCCGGACTTCGTGCCGCTGGTCAGGTCGCTGGGCAGCAGCTGGGCCGCCTGCGGCGTGGGAGCACCCGAATCCGAATTTCCTCCCAGGGCGGGAAGCGAGCAGGCGTATCCCTCCGCTGGATAGTCCGTGTGGTACTGCACCTCTGCTTCCTGAATCGCGCGCAGCGATTGCATCGCCGAGGTCTGGTTCGCGTCGCGGGTGATATGCAGATAGTTGGGGATCGCGATGAGCATCAGGATCAGCATGATCGAAATAACGATCAGCAGTTCCATCAGCGTGAATCCTGCTTCGCCGGAGCGCGGCGGAATGCGTTTGGAAAGATACATCATGGTTTTCAAATCGTCCCTGCGTGGGTAATCCTACAGCAAAATCGGCGGCGGTGCCGCCCGTCCCTGCTGGCGCGCTCCAAAGCGGAACACGCCCTGAAATACTTTTGACGCGCCAGAGCGCATTTCCGCTCACGGCCCTTCCATTCCATCCGCCACCATCGCGCCGGACCCTGCCTCAGACGCGGAAGGGAGCCGTCTTATCAGGAGTGACCTGCATCACATTGATAGGTGAGGCCGATCTGCGATGATTCGGTAATTCTGGCAGACAGGCTGCTGAGGAGCTGATCCATGGTTTCACCCACCGATGTCTTTCGCTCCGGTGCTGGGCTCAACGATATGCAGAACTGGCGCGAAGCGCCTGCGCGTTTCACCCCGGCACAAAGAAAATTCGGCGAGGAAGATCCCATCTCCCCGGCCCGCGGCGCAATTCTGGGCCTGCTGATGAGTAGCGCCCTCTGGGCTGGACTGCTGATTGCCGGCCACGCTATCCTGCGGCTCCTCTGAATCGGCCCGCAAGCCACGCGCTTCCGCCCCGGCGATTCAAGGCATTTGTGCCCCTGCCAAAGCCGGTTACTTGTAGAAATTCTGGAACAGACCGCGCACCGTCTCGTAGCACTCGCACGCTGCTGACTTGAGCCCGTCCCGGTCGATAATCCGGATGTGGCTGCGCCGATAGTCGATGAAGGCTCGCCGGCGAAGCGCACCCGCCGCAATCGTCACCGTCGTCCGCCGCGATCCAAGAATGTCCGCCAGAAACCCCTGACTCAGCCCAATGCTGGAGTCTCCCGTCAGATCCTGGGCCGTCAGCAGCCATCGGGCCAGCCGCTGCTCGGCATCGTGAAGACGGTTACAGGCCGCAATCTGCGTCAGAATCATCGTGCGCCGCTCGAAGCAGCGCTGCACCAGCGCCCGCAGCGCCTCCGAGCGCTGCACTTCACGCCGCAATTCACCCAGAGGAATCCGGTACGCGCTGGTCGCCGTCTGAACCACACAGCGGGTCGGCGTACCGGCATGGCCGTCCAGCACATGGTAGGCCGGAATAACTCCCTCGCTGCCGGAGAGGCTAATCTCCGCTGTCCGCCCGTCCGACATCGCAACCATCGTGGAAACCAACCCGGACGTCACAAACCAGGCATAACGAGGAATCTGCTCGGCTTCGTACAGGACGGCTCCAGGGGGCAGGGCAGTTTCCTCAAGCCGTGCGCAAAGAGCAGTACGGTGCGGCGGTGGAAGGCTCTCGAGCAGAAGATTGTCGGTGTACTGGCCCATATTCTCCCTTGCAATTCAACGCAAACAACCCCTTACTGGCACTCGACATGCGATGGTTGACGCCGAGGGGAAATGGGGCTCAATTTGCGGATTATATGAATCGCAAC
>JAJZJJ010000102.1 GCA_021810175.1 Acidobacteriota bacterium
TCCCGGCCACGAAATCATCGGCCGCGTCGCCGCCGTCGGCTCCGCTGTCTCCCGCTTCAAAGCCGGCGACCTCGTCGGTGTCGGCGTCATCGTCGACTCCTGCCGCACCTGCCCCAGCTGCAAATCTGGAGAAGAGCAGTACTGCGACAAGGGCGTCACCCTCACCTACGGTGCACACGACCGCTACGGCGACCTCACCCAGGGCGGCTACTCCAACAACATCGTCGTCGACGAGCACTTCGTCCACACCGTCTCGCCCAAACTCAACCCCGCCGGAGTCGCCCCGCTCCTCTGCGCCGGCATCACCACTTACTCGCCCCTCCGCCACTGGCAGATCGGCCCCAATAAAAAAGTCGGCGTCGTCGGCCTCGGCGGACTCGGCCACATGGCCCTCAAGTTCTCCCACGCCTTCGGTGCGCACACCGTCCAGTTCACCACTTCCGAATCCAAAATCGCCGACGCCGCGCGCCTTGGCGCCGATGAAGTCGTCATCTCCAAAGATGCCGCGGCCATGAAAAAGCAGTTCGGCACCTTCGACTTCATCATCGACACCGTCTCCGCGCCCCACGACCTCAACCCTTACCTCGAGGCCCTCAGGCGCGACGCCACCTACTGCCAGGTTGGCCTGCCCGACACGCCGCCCATCGTCAACATGGGCAATCTTCTCTTCAAGCGCCGCAATATGTCCGGCTCCATCATCGGCGGCATGAAGGAAACCCAGCAGATGCTCGACTTCTGCGCCGAAAAGAACATCGTCGCCGACGTCGAAGTCATCCCCATGCAGAAGATCAACGAAGCCTTCGAGCGCGTCGTCAAAGCCGACGTCAAATACCGCTTCGTCATCGACATGTCCACCCTCGGCGCATAACCGCGGGCGCTCCGGCGTCTAACCAGAGCCGCCAAAACCAAAGCGGGAGGAGCATCACGCCCCTCCCGCTTTCTTTTTCCTGACAGCCGCCTGCCGCCTGCTACCTGCTGGCCTGCAGCGCCTACTTTTTCTTCGCGTGAATCTTGAACGGGTGTCCCATCCGGTACACCAGTCCCACCGAGATCGCGAACTGCTCCGCAAACCCGTTCCCGCCAAAATTCGTCAGCGTCGCATCCGGCGCAATCCGGAACACCAGCTTCGGCGACCGGTTCAGGTCCAGCGAGCCGCCCAGTGCCGCGCCTGTCGCCCACTGGTTCGAGAACAGCCCCAGGTATTCCGGGTTCAGGTTCCCGATCGCCCGCTGGAAGTCCCCATACGTCGGACCCACAAACCCGTGCAGCAGCATCGCCGCGTGCTTGTTGTACAGCAGCCGGTACTCCACCCCGCCCAGCAGCATCTGCTCGCTCACAAACGGGCCTTCCACCGGAGTCGCATAGTTGCCCGTCCCCGTGCACGCTCCGCAGTTCGGCTGCACGCCGCTCGTGCCGTAGTAGCCCCGCACGTTTACGCCCACGCCCCAGTGCTGGGTGAACTCCCGCATCGCCCGCGCGTCGAAGCCGCCGATGTTCGCCCCCTGCAGCAAATGCGGACCCGCATCGAAGTGCGAGTACGCCACGCCGCCGTAAATCTCCCAGGGGTAGTTGTATTCCACTCCCGATAACGGATGCGGCGCCGGCACCGAGACTCCCGGCGGCGGACTCTGTACCTGCCCATGGGCTGCCGCGCCCATCACGCACATCCCGGCGGCCAGCGCCGCCACTCCCAGTCGAACCACCCACTTACCCTTCAACAGACCAAACCTCCAGCGACTCCCCTGGCGGGCGTCACTTCCTGTAATTGCCTGGCGAAACTCCAGGATATCGCACCCGGCAGCATTCTGTCCCACTCCGGCCCTCCTGTACTCTGGATTACGTGACCGATCCCGCCACCCTCTCCGGCCGCTCCTTCGATTCCCTCCACGCCATGATGCTCGCCCACGCCGACGAAGCCGTCCGCATCGCCGCCGCCGACCACGGCATGACCCTCGACTTCACCCCCGCCTCCGTCGCCCCTCTTGAAACCGTCCTCGCCGCCCGCAGCCCCGTCCCCGACCCCGGTCTCGAGTCCGCCACCCGCCTCTGGGGCGCATACTTCGGCGAAATCCTCCGCCGCCGCTACTCCGGCGAGTGGATCATGGCCGTCTACCCCACCCAGCCCGGAGCCGTCATCGCCCCCGACCAGGAAATGGCCATGCCCGCCCTCGACCTCGCCGGCTCCCAGGTCTACCCCCTGCTCAAAATCTTCCGCCGCCTCACCCTCGGCCCCTCTGAAGACCTCTCCGCCTTCTACAACAAAGTCTCCGCCGCCCTCGACGCCCGCCAGTCCTGACGCGCGCCAGTCCCGCCGGGAGCCCCACAACGCTACCCGCTTCTCGCGAACCGCTCCTCGCCAACCGCTTCACCGCTGACCGCTTCTCGCCAACCGCTTCTGGCTACCCGCTTCTCGCCAACCGCTCTTTGGGGTAGGTTCGAGGGTGGTGAGCGGAGAATCCGCGGTTGCTTTTCTGACCTCAGCCGCATCCAATCCGCAAACCAACGCCGCGAGAACCGCCCGTGCCCCGCCAGTCCCCTACGGCTGATACTCCCAAAGGTCGTTGAACTTGCCGCCCCCCAGCGCAAGGCCCAAATCAAAGCTGTCGTCCCCGCCAAACAGCCAAAGGTTTCCGGAAGAGTCCCTCCATCCCACGGCGCCGAGACGCGCGCCCGGAACATCGCTCGCGGCTGCTACTCCCACCGTTCCATAATCTCCCAACTGACCCGCCTGGTTCGACCCGTTCACCCACATCCATTTTCCGGAGGCCGGGCTGTATTCCCACAGGTCGTTCAGGTCGCCGACCCGGTCCGATGCATCCACCCCGTTGCCGCCAAACAGCCAAAAATTACCCTGAGAATCCGCCCAGCCGGTCGCGAACCACCTTGCCCCCGGGATATTCGAAGAGGATGCGACACCGCGCGTGCCGTACTTTCCCTGCTGTTCAACAACGTCGGCTCCTCCTTCCCAGGTCCACATCCCCGTGGCAGGACTGTATTTCCATAGATCGTTTAGAACGCACTCCAACGCGCCCTGGCACCCGTTTCCCCCCAAACCCTGGCCGCCAAACAGCCATAGATTCCCCTCGTTGTCAGTCCACGTGACCCCACTCGTACGCGCCCCGGGAACATTGGAGGGACTGGCGACTCCCTGGGTTCCATAAACCCCGGACTGACTCCTGGTGTCGCTGCCGCTCATCCATGTCCACATTCCGGTGGAGGGGCTGAACTTCCAAAGATCGTTCAGTATGCCGAGGGTTCCGTTTCCATCCGTTCCCTCGCCGCCGAAGAGCCACAGATTGCCCGATGAATCAACCCAGGAGACAGCGTCAACACGAGCGCCCGGCGAGTTCGTGGGAGCGGCGACACCTTTCGTTCCATAAATACCCGTCCCCTGCCATGCACCGGAAGTCCCCGGCTGTGCGCCCACATCCGACCCGCTGACCCAGGTCCACATCCGGGTGGCGGGGCTATATTTCCACAGATCGTTCAGATTTCCCCCCGACCCGCCGGAAGCCCAGCCCGCTCCTCCAAAGAGCCAGAAGTTGCCCTGCGGATCCGTCCAGGTCACCGCCTGGAACCGTGCGCCGGGGTAGTTGTCCGCGGCCGCCGTTCCCTCGGCTCCATAGACTCCCTTCCCATCGGGTGTATCCGGCCCTGCCACCCACGTCCACTCCCCGCCGCTGTATCTCCACAAGTCGCTGAGGTGTCCAGACGTGCCGCCTGAACCAAAGCCGGTCCCTCCAAACAGCCAAAATCCTCCGGTGCTGTCGGTCCAGGTAGCGGACGACTCCCTCGCTCCGGGGAAATTGCTGGCCGAGGGCACGCCCAGCGTCCCGTACGTCCCGGATTGGTTCGTAACCTTCGCCCCGCCCATCCAAACCCAGGACCCCGCCGCAACCGGAGTAACGATGGAGCAGGTCACCTGAACATTTGAAATATCTGCCGTTGCAGTGCCGCTTCCATTCGCGACCGCGCAGTTCTGTGATGGGTTGGAAGGCTGCGCGAGGACCGTCACCGAGTAGGGCTTTCCACTGTTAATCATCAAGTCAAACGCAAATGCGCCGTTGGACCGAACGGCGAGATTATCGGCGTCATCGTCCTGCAAAACCAGCCCCGTCCCCGAAAGCCCCGATACCGTCCCGCCAATGGTGTACGCAGTTGACGAAGAAGAGCCGGAACCACCCGAACCGCTGCCGCCGCCGCTCCCTCCGCTGCTGGTGCCCCCAGTGCTGCCGCATCCGGCCAACGCGACGCCCGCCAGGCAAATAGCCGCTACCGCAACAAGACTCATCGCAGACCGCATCCCGAACCTCCAACCGACTCTAAACCAAAAAATCGAGAGGACGCCATCGCGCGCCCGGCGCCCTCTCGCAGACAATCGACGCCCCAACGGCTAATCGCTGTTGACCTCCTGGCTATTTCCGTAACCCGACTCGGTCGAATAGTTCGTTACCGGAGGGAACGGCGCATAACCGAAGCAGAGATACCCGTCCTGGGTGTTCTCGCAGCTTCCCGTGCCCCAGTTCTCTGTCTCCGTATAGGTGTCCGGGCTGCTCCTCTGCTGCCCGCCCACATAGAGAGCCTCTCCGCTTGGAGCCGTGGCTGTTACCGTCAGCGTAATCCAGCACGCGTTGTTATAGCCGGCCAGTGCATTGCCGCAGGTTGCCGGGCCGTTTGTCTCGCTCTGGCTGAGCGACGGAGCCTGCGCCTGTGTCACACCCGCAAGTTGATAGACCAGGTTCCAGGCACTGGGTGAGCCCCAGCCGGTCACCAGATCGTAGCCGCTGACTGCGGAATACGTATTATTGTCGCCGGAGGTCACGTCGTGGAAATAATCGCCGTAGGTCGAACCCACGCCTATTGGGTAGATGCTGTTGTTAACCAGCCCCAGACCACCGGTCGCGGTGCCATACTGAACACCGGCCTGGTTGGCCAAAGCAGTGATTGCAGCCCAAGTCGGAGCGGCAAGGCTCGTGCCGCCCAGCCCTTCGCCGCACGAGCCGTTCGCGCAGTAATAATTGACGCAGTCGGCCTGCGCTGCCACGTCTGGACCGTTGCGGTAGGTAACGGAACCGCCATTCGAAGAGTTGATCACGCCGGACAGCTGTTGATAATTGGGAATCGGGATGTCGTCCGGCGAAATCCCGCCGCCGCTTCCGCCGCCGTTATTCTGGCAGGAGGAATTGCCTCCTCCCCAGGCTTCCTCTCCATCCCAAGACCCGCCCGCGCCGTTGGTGAATAGGAGCGTTCCGCCCACGCCCGTCACCCACGCACTCTCCGAAGGGTATGCGTCCCCGGATGTCCACGCATTATTGTCGCCCGACGCAACAAAAACGCTCTGCCCATCCCCCGCCATCTCCTCGAAAATCTGGTCATCGGTATTTTTGTCGTCGCCCCATCCATAGGAAATGCTAATCTGCCTTACTACGTTGTAGTAAGCCGAACTAGCCATCTTATTGAGAATATCGGCGTCAGTTACCCCGGCGATAAATCCGCTGCCGCCGGGACCGATAAAGACAAGAACTTGCTTGAGAGACGGCGCCATTGATACCGCATCGACAATGTCAATGACCTGTTCAGTGTCGTCGCCATCCGAGCTGGCGCTGGCACCGTCGACCAGAACATTGTTGACAGGTACATTCATCGACTGCCCGATATTGCTAAAGTATTGGTTTACGTCGCTGCTGTTGTAGCCATCAAGCTCAAACAAGCCCACGGTCTGACCGGCTCCGGCCAGCAGAGTGGATGGATCGGCATTGGCGCTGTAATACGCCGCTCTCCGATCGCTTCCCAGCAGGCTCCCTGATGGACCGGAACCGACTGCGGCTGACGGACCCGTTCCTTTGTCGTACATTGCATGGGGAATCGCATGGCTGCTCAACCCCCCGATGTGCCACAACGGGACGCTCAGGCCCGCCACCGAGGGCTCGCGATCAGGCGCAAAGAACGATCCCTTACTCGTGGAACGCTCGTATCTGCGGAGAACGACATTAAAAGCGCTCTCCACATCCGACGCCGTTCCCGTGATGGGCACAATGAGTCGATCAGACGGCTCTTTGCCCACCGTGAACCCGCGCGCCTTCGCCCACGCGATAACGGCTTGATAGTCAGACTGCGTTGGGCCGAACTGTTCCGTAAACTCAGTCGGAGTGAGGAAATGGCGGTAATCGGGACTCGAAGGATCGTAAAGCCTCTTCATCAGCCTGTTCAGTGCCGCTTGATGCCGCAGAGAAAGCAGGATATCAAGGTGCATGTTTTGAGAAACTGGGAGCAGGCCGATAGCTTTTGCTTTGCCACTGGCCACCACCTGCGGCACATGATGCGTGGGAAGCGTGTAGCGAGATTGGCCGTGTACCGGAATTGCGACCAAAGCGATTGCCAGAAGCAAACATCCGTGAAGACGAAGACGCGAATACCACCCGCTGATATCGAAGCGGACCATGGTAATGCCCTACCTTTCTGAGGTTGTAGGACTGCGTTAACGAGAGCCCGAGGCGGTCAGCTGGGGCTGACGGTCCGGATGGGAGAGTTAGACTACACAACAGGCCCCGGATCAGATCCGGCACTGAAGATACGCGGGGGGGGGGTATCTGTCAATAGCTTGGAGAATAATTACAATGTTGGTTACTTAAGTAGTGAAGCCATTAGTAACAATAAAATGAACGCAATGTAAGTATTCGGCAATCCACGCCGCCCCATGACCTTCGTACCGTCCGCCCCGCCGAATTCCCTTGCTCCTGTTTCCGAGAAATGCCATCCTCGAAATCAGGGAAAGCTCTGTCCGCCGAATCGCGACAGAGCTTTTTCCTTTCCCGGCAGCTTTATCCCGGGACTCCGCCCGGCCCAGGCCGGCTCCGGTCCACGCCTCGCTCCGGCGAGACCTCGCGCTCTTTGCCAACCCGGCTCCGCTCTGAATACAGCAGATTTGCCGCCTTGCGATCTGCAACCTGCTGTCTGCTGATGGTGATCAGCTGTTTGGCCACCCCATCTGCCCGCATTTGGCAGAGTTAATCCACTAAGCTCCACGAAATCATATGGATACGCATCTATAAGAAAGCAAAGGGCTGCGATAAGCCGCGTGGAATCATATGCTTACAGGATCGGCACGAATCGGCCAAGCGATAAGCGATGTGGAATCATATGCGTACGGAAAATCGCGATTACCTTGGGGGGTACCCCAAAGGCAAGAATGCCCTGACTTTAGGGCACCCAGCGGCTCGATTGTTCCCCCACTTCGGCCGACAGCTGGCAGAGGTGCCTGACCGCTAACCTCCACGAAATCATATGGATACGCATCCATGACAAAACAAAGGCCTTCGATAAACGCCATGGAATCATATGCTTACCGAAGAGACCAGAACCGCCCAAGCCGCTATGCCCTTCAGAATCAAATGCATGCGGAAAAACCACAAAAACCCAGGGGGCACCACCAGCAACGGAAGGGTCAGGACCGAGAAGGTGGCAGCCTCACCGACTCGCTACCTGCTGCCTGCTATCTGCTACCTGCTAACTCGCTGGCCTCAGTACAGCGGCTTCTCGCCCGCCGGACGCGTCTTCCACCGCCGGTGAACCCACAGCCACTGCCCCGGATCGCGCCGCACCGCCCCCTCAATCGCCGCCGTGAACCGAGCCGTGTTCTCCACCACGTCGGCCTCATCGTCGCCCGTCGCCGCCAGCGCAATCTCCGGCCCGAAGCGCAGCACGTACTTCCGCTCGCTCGGCTCCCACACCATGAACCCCGGCAGCACCGCCGCTCCGGTCCTCTGCGCCACCCGAGCCAGCCCGCACGCCGTGCACGCCTCCACCCCGAAGAACGGCACAAACACCCCCTGTGGAGGCGTCATGTTCGTGTCCATCAGGATCCCGACCGTCTCGCCCCGCCGCACCGCCGCCAGCAGCCTGCGGGCAAAATCGTCCTTGTGCACCACCCGGTTCCCGTGCCGGCACCGAATCCCGTTCACAAGCCGATCCACCCGCGGATTGTCCAGCCGCCGGATCACCATCGTCATCGGGAAGCCCATCAGCGAGTGCCAGAAGCTCGAAAGCTCCCACGCGCCAAGATGCGCCGTCACAATCAGCACCCCCTTGCCGCGCTCCCGCGCCGCCAGGTAGTGCTCCAGCCCCTCGTAACGAGCGATGTCCCGGGTATTCTCCGCCGTGTACCGGCTCATCCGGCAGAACTCCGCC
>JAJZJJ010000103.1 GCA_021810175.1 Acidobacteriota bacterium
TTCAGCAAGGCGCGCACGCGCGTGTTCCAGCGGAGCCCGCAGCCGAATCAGGGTCTCCGCTATGGAAGTCGCATGCGGTCCCGAGAGCCGCACAATCCCGATGCCGCCGCGGCCCGGCGGGGTGGAAATGGCCACGATCGTCTCATCGGCAATCGATTCACGTTCTCTGGTTTGCGGATGGGGCTGCACCGTCGGTCCTTCCTCGCAGCGCTCGCAGCTGGCTCGCTGCGGGAGCCGCTCAGCGGCGGCGTCCGGAAAATCGATTCTGCCGCGTCCCGCTTTCGCGATGCTCATACCCACGCGGATAGGCGACAACGTAGCGCTGCAGACCTTCTCCGCTGGACGAGGTCTCCAGATCGTCGTAGGTCCGGAAGGCCAGGTGGAGCATTCTGCGCTCGCGCGAGCTCATCGGCGCAAAGCTGTACGGCTGGCCGGTGCGCCGAACCCGCTCGGCGGCGGTTTCGGCGGCCAGCTTCAGCTCATGCGCCCGCAACGCCTTGAAATTCTCGGCGTCAAACGAAATCTTGTCATGCTCTTCGTTTTCCAGACGCAGGACCTTGGCCGCCACATGCTCCAGCGCCCGCAGCAACTCGCCGCCGCGCTGGGTAAGTAATCCGGCATCCGGACCGGCCAGTTCGACATAAATCTCGCGCGCTTCCAGACCCGCGGGATCGGCTGCCCCGGCGCCGGCGGTGATCCGGTACTTCAGGCGCAGATTGCCCAGGTTGACCAGGTTCTTCAGTAACTCTGCGATCTTTTGCGCGGCGGCGGAATAGTCTTCGATCGGCATTGGTTCATCTTAATATCGCGATCCGCTTCGCGGAATGCCGAATCGCGAAAAGGACGGGCCGGCGCAGCCCTGAAACTGAACTAACGCCGGGCGTTGACGGTTTTGCCGGCCTTCTTGGCCGCGCGTTTCGCCGCAAGGGCGCGCATCTCGCGGCCCATGCTGGATCGGTTAATGGCCATCTGCTGCCCCACACCGATCAGGTTGCTGCCGGCCCAGTACAGGCAAACTCCGGAGCCCAGATTCCACATCATGAATCCGAAAATCAGAGGCATCATGAACGCCATCATGCGCTGCTGAGTCTGGTCCATACCCGGTGACGGCGTAAAGAACTGCGACAGGAACATCGACACAATCACAAACAGCGGCAGGATATGCAGGGGATCGGGAGCCGACAGATCCGACAGCCACAGCCAGTGCGCGTGCCGCAGTTCGATCGCAAACTCCAGCATCCGGTAAAACCCGAACAGCAGAGGATACTGCAGCAGCATGGGCAGGCATCCGCCAAACATGTTCACGCCTTCCTTCCGCTGCAGGTCGAACATCTCCTTGTTCATTTCCTGCCGCCGCGGATCGGTGCGGGCGTACTTGGCGTACTTGGCCTTGATCGACTCAATCTGGGGCTGAATGCGCGCCATCTTCAGCGACGACTTCATCATCATGAAGCGTGTCGGCAGCATGAACAGATTGAGAATGACAGTGAGGACCAGGATCGCCCAGCCCCAGTTGGGAATGCCATGCGTGACAAAGAACCGCAGCACCAGCAGCATCGGCTTCGACACCCACCCGAACCAGCCGAAGCTCATGAGCTGCTCAAGATTTTGCCCGTTGGCCGCATGGACCGACTTCAGCGTGCTGAGCGATTTTGGCCCAACAAAGATGCGCGTATCCACCGGGCCGCCGGCCGTCCCGATGGCCGCTCCCAGGATGGGCTCATGATCCACTTCGCCCGGCTTGGGATTCTGGCGGTCCTTCGGAATGTCCACGGTGTTGTGGAAGGTAACCGCGCTGGTATCCGCCGGCTGGGTGGGCATGAAGATCGCGGCAAAATAGAGATCGCTCACCCCGGCGTAATCGAAGGGCCCCTGAAGCGTCTTGCCGCCGACGATCTTCTTGGGCTCGGTCTGGTCGGACTTGCCGCCAATCGAACTGTCGAAGCTCGCCGTCGCGTACTGCTGCGGCGTCACCTCATCGCCCAGCCCCGCCGGCCATGCCAGCAGAGCCGTAACCGGAGCCCCATTCCGGGTGACGGAAACATTCGCGTGGATGACATAGGTGGACCCGAAAGTGAAGGTCTTGCGAACCGTCAGCCCATTCGCCGAATACTGAAACGTCAGGCTCGCCGGCGCCGTCAGCTTGCCGGTTGCCGAGGGAACGTAGAGCGCGCTGTTCAGTTCCGTGCGCAGCCCCGCATCGTAAGTGAAGAGCGACAGCGGGAGGCCGAACCTGCTGCCCGCATCCCGATTCACCAGTTCCAGCGGCTTGCCGCGATCGTCTGTATATTTCTTCAGGATCCACGACGTCACCTGCCCGCCCCGATTGCTGAAAACGATGCGGTACAGCTTGTTTTCGACGATGGTCGTGGTCTGGCCGGCCGCCTGCACCACCTTCGCGGCAGGCGCCGGTTTGCCCGCCGCGGCGCCTTGCGCGGCAGGCCCGGACCCGGGTGCTGCCGATGAGGCTGGCGCCGGGACAGGCGCAGCGGATTGCGCGCTCTGCGCCGTTTTCTGCTGAGGGTGTTCCGGCTGAGGCTTTGGCTTCTTTGGCCCGAATATCTGAAAGGCCACCACCATCAGCACAAAAACGATCAGAAAACCGAAGAGCGAGCGCGAATCCGTTCCGCCGCCGCCGCCCTGTTGATTAGGATTTTGTATCTCTGTCAAGAATTCTGTTTCCTGTCGATGTCTGCCGTATTTGCTCTGCGGCTTATAGTATCTGCCCGCTCGTAATTCCCGATGAAGATGGCGGGCGCTTCGGCCGCACAGGATCGAAACCGCCCCGGTGCAGCGGATGACAGCGCAGCAGGCGTCCAGCCGCCATCAGGCCGCCGCGCACCAGGCCATATTCCGCAACCGCAATGGCCGCATATTCCGAACAGGTTGGCTGGAACCGGCACGAGCCCTGGAAGCCGGGCATCGCGTGCAGCATCGGAGAAAGAATCCGCTTATAGCCGGCCAGCAGAATTTCCGCCGCCTTCCGCCTGATCCCCGCCGATTCCGCCGCGCCGCGTTTCATCTGCCTGCCCCGGAGCCGTGTGTGCTGCCGGCGATCGATGCAAAGATCCGCGAAACCTCGCCGTGCAGCCGCTCGAACTCCATCTCTTCGACCTTCCTGCGCGGATGCAGAACCACATCCACGCCCGCGGGAAGCTCGCCAAGGTGCAGCCGAACCGCTTCGCGCATACGGCGTCGAATGCGATTGCGCGCCACCGCCTTGCCCAGCACTCGCCCCGTCGTCAATCCAATACGCGGTTGCGGACCGATCGGTTCACCCGCTTCGCGAACCCGAAAGAAATAGCTCATCGAGGCGGACGAAAGCCTTCGGCTTGCGCCGTAAACACGCTGGAAATCCGCGTGCCTTCGCAGACGGACACTGCGCCAGTCATACGTGGCCTCCGGCATATCTCCATTCCGCTGCTCTCTGGGGATGTGCGCCTCGGGTCCGTTCCCGAACCCTCCCGCCGCACGCTGGACCAACTGGCAGGACTAGTCGCGATAACCCGCGCTCACGGAAACACGCTTGCGGCCCCGCGCACGGCGGCGGGACAGCACCGCCGCGCCGGCCTTGGTCTTCATGCGGCTGCGAAAGCCGTGCGTCTTGGAGCGGCTGCGCCGATTGGGTTGAAATGTGCGCTTCGGCATGGAAACGTAACTCCTGAGAATTTTATGATCGATTCGCCGAGATGCGCGCCGCTGTCCAATTCCCGGACGCTGGCAGCGCAACCGAATCCCTGCGCCGCGCTATTGCTCGCAATTCGCCTTCGGGCGGCAGAAATCCAGTATATCCCATCGCATGAGACCCCGCAAAAATACGGGCCCCGCAGCCATTTTCACCACCCGCAGTGCAACTGGCCACCCCTAAATATTTTCTCGCTTCAATCGCATTTCCAGGCTGCTTCGACTGTGCTACTATCGGCAACGTTCACTTAAGTTTTTTCGACGCCCTGCGGTAGTCGAAGGATCCAGATCCAGGCTCCGGTGCGTGACTGACCGGAGCGGCTCCCGGCCAGTTGGTATTGCCTGCCACTTCAACCCTGTTTCCACAGGACAGGGTCACGCCTGGCATTTCCGCAATACGGCTCGCGATCCTTCTCAGCGAGGACGTTTCGTATAGAGGATTGAGCATGTCTTTCGCCGTTACTCCCCCCGTTGCACTCAATCCATGGGTGCAGATTCTCGCGGCGCTGGAAAAGAAGGTCAATCGCCAGTCGTACGATACCTGGCTAAAACCGACGCGATTCAGCTACGTTCGCGAACGGACTCTTTTCGTTCGCATTCCCACACCGGAATTCCGCCATGTCGGCGATCGCTACGGCGATCTCATCCAGGAAGCCATCGAAGTCCTGCAGCTCGAATTCGACGACGTGCAGTTCATCACGCCCGATGAAGACCCGACCATGCCTCGCGTCCGCGAAGACGGCGGCTTTGCGCCATCGCCCTCCAGCCCTGAGAACCGGCCGCAGCTCGGCAACGGCACCCGGCGTCCCGTCCCCATTTCCAGCCCGCAGCAGGCGCGCTTCGACTGGTCCACCGCGGCACAGCTGAACCCCCGCTACACCTTCGACGCCTTCGTCTGCGGCCCCGGAAACCAGTTTGCCCGCGCCGCCGCCCTGGCCGTGGCTGAGCAGCCTTCCCGGGCCTATAACCCCCTCTTCCTCTATGGCGGCGTCGGCATGGGCAAAACCCACCTGATGCACGCCATCGGCCACGAGGTGAAGCTCCGCCAGCCCGGCGCTTCCATCTCCTACGTATCCGCCGAGAAGTTCACCAACGAGATGATCAGCTCGGTGCGCTACGACAAAATGACCAGCTTCCGCGACAAATTCCGCACCGTGGATGTGCTGCTCATCGACGACATTCAGTTCCTCTCGCAGAAGGAACGCACCCAGGAAGAGTTCTTCCACACCTTCAACGCGCTGCACGAAAACATGAAGCAGATCGTCATCGCCTCCGACCGCCCGCCCCGCGAGCTGGCCGAGATCGAGGACCGCCTGCGCAGCCGCTTCGAGTGGGGCCTCATCGCCGATATCCAGCCGCCAGATCTGGAAACCAAAGTCGCCATCCTCCAGAAGAAAGCCGAGAGCGAACACGTCACCCTGCCCATGGACGTGGCGCTGTTCATCGCTTCCAACGTCCGCACCAACGTGCGTGAGCTGGAAGGCGCCCTGGTGCGCCTGGTCGCATGGTGCGGCCTCAATGGTGTCGAAATCGTCCTCTCCACCGCACAGCAGTGCCTGAAGCAGTTCATCGACAACCAGGTCCGCAAGATCACCATCGAGGCCATCCAGCGCGCCGTGGCCGAGCAGTTCGGCATGCGTGTCGCCGAGCTGAAGCAGAAGAACAACTCCCGCGCCGTCGTCGTGCCCCGCCAGATCGCCATGTACCTGGCCAAGCAGATGACTGAAGCTTCTCTGCCGGAGATTGGCCGTCAGTTTGGCGGCAAGCACCACACCACCGTCATGCACTCCATCGGCAAAATCGACGAGCAGCGCCGCACCGACAAAAACCTGAACGGCATGATCAACAAGCTGCAGGAAACCCTGAACGGATAGCCCTGCAGACCGTCTCGCCGCTCCCGAAATCAAAAAGGCTGGCCCGCGATCCATGCGGCCAGCCTTTTTACATTTGTAACTGCCCAAAGCGCGTTTCTACAGCGCCTTCATCCCCGCCGAGGTATAAATCTGCGACATCAGCATCATGTCGCGCAGCCCTTCCTGGCCATCGGTTTTGGGCTCCTCTCTGTTCCACACGCAGTGCGCGAAGTAGTCCGCCTGAGTGGTGAAATCCACCGGATCGCGCCGGACCTCCGGCTCGTCGATCCTCTGCCCGTTGGCAAGCTGCGCCTTCAGGTGCATGCCGTCGTAGCTGAACGCCGGATTCATCTCGATGGTGCCCTTCGAGCCATACACCCGGAAGAAGTTCATCCCATTCGCCCCATAAGTCGTGCTGCAGCTGGAGAGCGCGCCGGAAGGAAACCGCATGTTCCACGCATCGTTCTCCTCTATCTGCTTAAACCGGCCATCCTGATCGATTACCGATGAGTAGCCGCGAATCTCCACCGGTTCTTCTGCGGTCAGATAGCGCGAAGCATTCAGCGCGTAGATGCCCACATCCAGCAGCGGACCGCCGCCGGAGAGTTTCCGGTCCAGACGCCATTCCGGCAGCCGGACTCCGTCCAGCACAAACGTCGGCTGAATATTGAATCCGAATGCGCTCTCGATCCCCTGCACTTTCCCAATCTGCCCGGAACGAATCAGGTGCATGGCCTTCAAATGCAGGGTGTTGTACTGGCAGCGGTAAGCAATCATCAGCCGGACATTGTGCTTCTGGCAGGCCTCGATCATCTTCCGGCAATCCTCGACGCTGGTGGCCATGGGCTTCTCGCACAGCACATGCTTGCCCGCCTTCGCCGCGCGAATCGTGTACTCGGCGTGCATCGAATTCGGCAGCGCGATATAGACCCCGTCAATCGCCGGATTCCGCGCAATCTCGTCGAACTCCGTGTAGTCGTAAATGGCGCCCCCGGGCAGGTTGTACATGGCGGCCTGCCGCGAGGCCTTTTCGTGATGCCCGCTCACCAGAGCCGTCAGCTTGCCCGTCCTCGACACGTCCACGCCCGGCATAAAGTGGCCCATCGAGATGCGCCCCAGTCCCACAATGCACCAGCCGAATTTGCGCTGCGAAGAGCTGTGATTCTGCGCTTTGGCGGCAGGCAGCGCGCTGGCCAGCGCGGCCATCGAGCCGAGACGGGAAAAATCGCGGCGGGTCAGTTTCATGCGGAAATCCTCCGCTGGCCATTGTAGAGCCTGCCTCCACCGCCTCGCCCGCGCCGGCCATATCTCCGCATGACCCATGCGCTGTACTCTGGAGGGCATGGGCAAGCTGTCGCATTTCGACGAGGCGGGTTCGGCGCGCATGGTGGACGTCAGCGCCAAAGCCGCAACCCGCCGCGAAGCCGAGGCCTCGGTCTTCGTCTCCATGAGCCAGGAGGCGCTCCAGGCGCTGCCGCACAACCCCAAGGGCAATCCGCTGGAAGTGGCGCGCTTCGCCGGCATCCAGGCGGCCAAGCGAACCTCCGAGCTGATCCCCATGTGCCACCCGCTTCCGCTCACCTTCGTCGACGTCCAGGCGGAGATCGCCCCGGACGGCATCGCCATCCGCGCCACCGCCGCTACCACCGCGCAGACCGGCGTGGAGATGGAGGCCATGACAGCCGCCTCCGTCGCTGCCCTCACCGTCTACGACATGTGCAAGGCCGTCGACAAATCCATCGTCATTCGCGACCTCCAGCTGGAGCGCAAAACCGGCGGCAAAAGCGGCACTTACCAGCGGGCAAAAGCGGCCCGCTGAATCTGTAACCGCCGCAACCGGGTTATCATCAAGTCAGCAGGCAGGCTGGACGGCCGCTGCCGGAAAATCGAGGCCCCGTATGGCGAAAGCCGGACGGGGACCGGCGAATCCGGTGGAGGAAAGTCCGGACTCCACAGGGCAGTGTGCCGGATAACGTCCGGGACCTGAGCGTCAAGGCTCAGGGACGGCTAGTGCCACAGAGAACATACCGCCCGCGCCTCGTAAGAGACGCAGGTAAGGGTGAAAAGGTGCGGTAAGAGCGCACCGCTCCGGCGGTAACGGCGGAGGCAGGGTAAACCCCACACGGAGCAAGACCAAATAGGGAACAAGCGGCCAGTAATGTCCGCCCGTGCCGGCCCGGTGCGGCAACCCAGATGGGCGTCCGGGAAACCGGGCGGAAGTTCCGGGTAGGTCGCTGGAGCGTGCGCAGTAATGCGCCGCCAAGAGGAATGGCCGTCCTCGACAGAATCCGGCTTACAGGCCTGTCTGCCAGTCATGGGGCTCCGCCGATCCGAAAAGGACCGGCGGAGCCTTCAGCTTTTCCGCCGAAAATGCTCCCATCCCCGCGCCTCCACCGGAACCCTCCGCCCATCCGCCATGCACAG
Source organism: Acidobacteriota bacterium (assembly GCA_021810175.1). The sequence continues at coordinate 7,962 of JAJZJJ010000103.1, forward strand.
CTCAATCAGCGCCCGCCTCGCGGACGCCTTCCGCATCGTCCCGATCCGCCGCACCGGAACCCCGCCAATGCTGCGCGGCACCCGAGCCGCAGCCGGCGCGGTAAACAGCAGTTCGTAATCCTCGCCGCCATGCAGCGCCAGTTCCAGCGCGGAGGTCGTCCGTCCCGATCCTTCCGCTTCCATCGCCAGCGGATGAACCGGCAGCGCGGACGCTTCCA